>NZ_JAJEQM010000012.1 GCF_020687385.1 Hominilimicola fabiformis | reverse complement strand
GAAATTTGTCTTGTTGTCATACCTTTTGCCGACATAGCAATGATTTTTTGTTCTATTTCTGATATGTCCTTCTTTCGCTTAGGGACTATCTGCGGTTCAAAATCACCGTCACGGTCTTGTGGAACATCAATAGGGATTTCCCCATAAGAACTACGAAGTTTTTTTTGTTTTACTCCATTTCGATAATCCGGATTGTCACTGCGTTCATATTCATCATAACCTAAATGCTCATCCAGTTCAGCTTCCATCATTTCCTGAATAGTACCGCCTAATAGATCCTTTAATGCCTCTTGAATATCTTCTGCTGTTTTGATGTCATATTCCTGAATCAATCCGGCAATGATATTCTTCTTTCCTTCACTCATTCTTTCTCGTCTACGTCTTGCCATAAAAAAATTCCTCCTATGATTTATTTATATTCTATCATAGAAGGATTCTTTTTTACAGACTTTTTCTCACACTCTCATCAAAATGGGATTTTTTTGTGTTTATTAATCTTTAGGAACTAGTTTTACTTTAAGAGTGCTACTAATTTCGATTGAAGAACCACTTTCTAATTTAGCATTGTGATATTCTTTAATACGACCTTCAATGCCCTCAATATCCATTCCTTCCATTATATCATATGAACCATCAGCGTCGAAAGTAGTAAACACACCTCGTCCATCGGTTACTACAATATCATATTTTCCGATAGGCACATCATCCGGCACGTCATAATGACCGGCGGTAAGTTCATATTTTGAAGAGTTAAATCCAAGATTTAACGAACACGCAGTTGTTGAGAGCAACAACAATAAAGATAAAGTGATTGTTAATATTTTTTTCATATGCAAAATCTCCATTCTGTATAATACTAATTTTTTGGAACTAATTGAACTTTAAGGTTATAATTTATGGTTATAGAATTGCCGTCTTTTAATGATGCGTTCTTACGTTCTTTGATAGCATTTGAATTTTCTTCGGCATTTGAACTCATACGTTCATCTATAAAATTGTCGTTTCCGTCCAGTATAAATTCGCCATCTCCGCTTATAGCTATAATGTCATATTTGCCAGCCGGAATATCGCCCGGAATTTCATAATCGCCGGCGGTAAGTTCATATGTAGAATTATTGTCAGCAGATTGATTTTCTGTTGGGCTTGGTGTTGAATTTTGCGTAGGTTTTGGAGTGTCCTTTTTTTCGGAACTTTCTAACTGTGCTTTGAGTTTTTCGTTTTCTTTTTTTAATGCCTCAAGCTCAGAATTGAATCCGCATGCGGTTGTGGACAATATCAAGGCTGCAGACAATATGATTGTCAGTAATTTTTTCATATTTAAAATCTCCATTCAAAATAAATTTAAAACATATTAATCTTTAGGATTTAATTGAACTCTAAGAGTTCCACTGATTTCGAGTGCTTTTCCGTCAAGTAATTTAGCGTTTTTATATTCTTTAATATAGAATTCATCATCGGCATCAACTCCAAGCCTTTCACATGTTTGGGTATGTCCATCTTCTCTTTTTATTGTGAAATTGCCGCTGCCGCTTATAGCTACAACGTCATATTTACCTGCCGGAATATCGGCAGGGCAATCGTAGTTGCCGGCGGTAAATTCGTAAGCATTGTCGGAGTTTGGCTGAGTATCTGAAGTTTTTTGTTCCTCTGATTTTTCAGTCGGTTTTTCGGTTGGTTTTTCAGTTGGCTTTTCAGTCGGTTTTTCCTCTGTGTCTGATAACTGTGATTTTAATTGTTCGTTTGCTTGCTTTAGTGCCTCAAGTTCGGAATTTGTTCCGCATGCGGTTGTTGACAACAATAAAGCTACTGACAATGCCACTGTTAATATTTTTTTCATAATATAAACACCTCTTTTGATTAAAAACTAAATGCTTTGAACATACTTGAAACAGATGCCAATACTACAAAGTACCACACTATACTTAAAACTATACCAGTACAAAAACCGATTAAAGCCCATTTGCCGTATTCTTTAGCTGATATAGGAGTGTCTTTGCTTTGAACAACAAATAAAATCAGCCCGACAAGTGGGATAAAGAACGACAATACTTTCAATCCTGCTGACGGTGTATCGTCTATTACTTTGGCTCTGTGTTGTGTTGCACCGCAGTTTGGACATATATCAGCCTTTTCACTAATCATAGTGCCGCACTCTCTGCAAAATGATTTGTGGAGCGGTTCAAATTGTTGCTGATTTTCAGATGTTACATTTGTGTTTTCTGTTTGATTTTCCATTGTAATTTCCTCCTACTACATATAGTATTATTTTTATGGTATTAAAAATATATGGTTAAATAGTATTCTTATATGTATTCAATATAAGAATATAGGATTATTTTAGCATAGAATATATAATTATGTCAAGAGGAGGAATTACATTGAGAAAATTTGAACCAATAAAACCCGAAAAAGAAGTTATTTCGCTTAGATTGGATACCAGAATGTTACAGGAAATTAACGATTGGGCTATGGAAATTGATATAAGCCGAAATGAATTTATAAATCAATGTATAGATTTTGCATTGAAAAATATAGATACAGAATTGATAGAACAAGTGGAAAGAAGACATAATGGCAGAGGTGGAATGAGTCGTAGACTCAGAACAGGGTTTGAAGATGATGAAAAAGAAAAAGACGAGGAATGATTGTTTCCTCGTCTTTTCTTGAATTATGTGTGCTTTTTTACATAGTATATGATTTTCTAAGCATTTGAATTTCTTTTTTATAACCGTCAAGTTCATTCGGAGTTTCAAGCAAAATCGGAATACCCTGTAATTTAGGGTGGTTGATAATCTTAACCATAGTATCAAAACCGATACTGCCTTCACCGATTTTTTCGTGTCTGTCTTTATGGCTTGCAAAAGGATTTTTGCTGTCGTTCATATGAATTGCTTTTAATCTGTCAAGACCGATAATTCTGTCGAACTCATCAAGAACACCGTCAAGGTCATTGACAATATCATATCCGCCGTCGTAAATATGGCAAGTATCCATACACACGCCCATTTTATTATCAAGTTTAACACCGTCAAGAATTTCTTTCAATTCTTCAAAACTGCGACCTATTTCAGTACCTTTACCCGCCATTGTTTCAAGCAAAACAGTTGTTGTCATATCGGGTGTAAGTACAGTATTAAGCTGTTTTACAATAAAATCAATTCCGATTTCGACGCCTTGTCCGACGTGACTGCCGGGGTGGAAGTTGTACAGCTGGTTTGGTGTATACTCCATACGTCTTAAATCGTCAGCCATTGTATTTAAGGCAAATTCGCGAGTTTCTTCTTTATTGGAACACGCATTAAGCGTATACGGTGCGTGAGCGAGAATTTGTGAAAAATTATTTTCTTTCATAAATTCGAGAAAACTTTTTACGTCCTGTTCGTCAATAGCTTTCGCTTTACCTCCGCGTGGATTACGCGTGAAAAATTGAAAAGTATTTGCGTCAATGCTCTTTGCCTCTTTACCCATATTCATATAGCCTTTTGCGGCTGACAAGTGACAACCTATATTTAACATTCTGATTTCCTCCTATAATATACTTGCATTAATAACATTATTATAGTATAATTGAAAAATAAAATCAACAATAAAAATTAGGAGAAATATTTAATGATTACAGTAACAAACGTAAGTCTGAATTTCAGCGGACAAAATCTGTTTTCGGACGTTAATTTAAAATTCACACCGGGCAACTGCTACGGCGTAATCGGTGCAAACGGTGCGGGAAAATCGACTTTTCTTAAAATTCTTTCGGGTGAACTTGATTCGACAACCGGTGAAGTGTCTATCGACCCAAATTGTCGTATGTCGGTTTTGAAACAGGACCACTTTGCATATGACGAGTACACTGTACTTGATACGATTATTATGGGTAACAAGCGTCTTTATGATATTATGAAAGAAAAAGACGCGTTGTATGAAAAAGAAGATTTCTCGGACGAGGACGGTATAAAAGCGGCTGAACTGGAGGCGGAATTTGCGGAAATGGACGGTTGGGAGGCTGATTCCAATGCATCAAAGTTAATGCAGGGTCTTGGACTTGACGAAAGTATTATGTATTCGCAGATGGCTGACCTTGGCGGTAACGAAAAGGTTAAAGTCCTTTTGGCACAGGCATTGTTCGGTGACCCTGACATTATCCTTCTTGACGAGCCTACAAACCACCTTGATTTGCAGGCTATTGAATGGCTTGAAGATTTCTTGCTTGATTACGAGGGTACAGTCATAGTTGTATCGCATGACAGATATTTCCTTAATGTTGTGTGTACGCATATCGTTGATATTGACTATTCAAAGGTTAAGATGTATGTCGGTAACTATGAGTTCTGGTACGAGTCAAGTCAGATGATGGAAAGACTTATCAAGCAACAAAATAAAAAAGCTGAAGAAAAAATTAAAGAATTGCAGACTTTTATTCAGCGATTCTCTGCGAACAAGTCGAAATCAAAACAGGCTACAAGCCGTAAGAAAATGCTTGATAAACTTACAGTTGAAGAATTGCCTGCGTCATCAAGACGTTATCCGTTTGTGGGCTTTGATATGGACAGAGAAGCGGGACGCGATTTGCTTACCGTTGACGGACTTTCAAAGACTGTAAACGGTGAAAAACTTCTTAATAATATATCATTCACACTAAATCATGACGATAAGATTGCCATAATAGGTGAAAACGAAATTGCAATCACTGCGCTTATGCAAATACTTGCCGGTGAAGATGAGCCGGACGAGGGTACTGTTAAGTGGGGCGTAAGTACGTCAAGAAGTTATTTTCCTAAAGATAACTCTAAGTATTTTGACGGCTGTGAACTAAATCTTGTGGATTGGCTAAGACAATACAGTGCGGCAGGCTTTGAAACTCAAAACGAATCGTATATAAGAGGATTTTTGGGAAGAATGTTGTTCTCGGGTGATGATGTATTCAAACAGGTAAACGTGCTTTCCGGTGGCGAGAAAGTCAGATGTATGCTTTCAAGAATGATGTTGTACGGATCAAACATACTTATACTTGACCAGCCTACAAACCACCTTGACCTTGAGTCAATCACTGCGGTAAACAACGGCTTGAAAGCGTTCAAGGGAAACGTTATATTTGCGTCACACGACCACGAATTTGTGAATACCGTTGCAAACAGAATTATTGATATTCGTGAGGACGGCACAATCGTGGACAGAATGTGTACATTTGACGAGTATATCGAAATGAAAAGAGGTAACTAAATGAAATTTGAAAATACAGAGGTTTACGGCTTTAAACGTGCGCTTAAAGGTATGAGAAACCCTCTTGAATCATGGCGTAAAAATGATACGGTTGAGGAGAACGGAAAAGTCGTAATCGGTGAAAACGATTTAGATTTGGCGCAAAGACTTATAAAATCAGGCAGTGAACACAGAAAATTTATGCGTCAGATTTTTGTGTCGGTTGATATAACAGGTCCGCTTTATTGGTGGAAAGAATTTGATACGTATAAGGTCGGTACAACCGCGAACAGTACATCGACAATGCACAAACTTGCGTCAACACCTATTACTGCCGAGTGTTTTGAAATTGACGATTACAATTCAGATCTTGATTATGACGGCACAAAACTTGGTGATGTGATAGACAAGCATATAGAATTTTTGGAAAGTATGCGTGTAAAGTATCTTGAAACAAAGGATAAGGCATATTGGAAAGAGCTTATCAGATGGTTGCCGTCAGCATGGCAGCAGACAAGAACCGTTACAATGACATACGAAAATCTTTTGGCGATGTGTTCAAAAGGTCAGAGAAGATTTCACAAATTGACAGAATGGTCAAAGTCATTCATCGATTGGGCGAGAACACTTCCGTATGCACAGGAATTGATATTTCCTGATGAAACAGAATGAAAATAATTGCGGCGGTTGATGAAAAGTGGGGCATTGGCAAAGGTATGAATTTGCTGTTCCGCATATCCGAGGATATGGAATTTTTTAAAGAGAAAACAATGGGTAAGACGGTTGTTATGGGCAGAAAGACGTTGGAGAGCTTCCCTAACGCAAAACCGCTTAAAAATCGAAAAAATGTTGTACTTACAACCGACAAAAATTTCAAGTGCGACGGTACGGAGATTGTTCACGGCATAAAAACGATTGTCGAAAAGTACGGCGGTGACGATACTTTCGTCATAGGCGGCGGTGAGGTTTACAAACAGCTTTTGCCGTATTGCGACAGCGCGTATATAACAAAGGTGTTTTCCGACGGCAATGCCGATGTCTTTATCGATAACCTTGATGAAAATGAAATGTGGGAACTGGGTAATGTGTCCGAAAAATACGTTGAAAACGGCATTTCTTTTGCATTTTACACTTATATAAACAAAAATCCTCAATCGCATTTTGAACAAAAAACACTGTAAATTACACATTGAATTTATGAAAAACACTTTAAAAAGTTTGTGAAATATGATATTATATAGATAATGATTATTATGCTTTAATAGATAGGTAAAGTATATATAAAAGAGGGAGGATAACTAAATGCTTAAAAATTCAAAGAAAAAACTAAGAAAGTTAGGTGCATTTTCTTTGGTTCTTGCTCAGGTTGCGGCAGTGGGAGTAGTTGCTCCTATGACAAGTGCAAGTGCATTTGCCGGCAGTGCAATCACAAGAAACATGGAAAACCTTGATAGAGGTGTCGTTGCAACAAAAACTAACGACGGTGTACTTATTTCATGGAGAAGATTGGCAACAGAGCCTGCTGACACTACATTTACTCTTTACAGAAACCAAGAAAAGATTAACGAAGGTGCGGTTACAAACTTTGTTGACGCATCAGGTACTGTAAACGATAAGTATACAGTAGTTGCAAACGGCCAAATGTCAGACAGCGTAGGCGTATGGGAGAACGGATACCTTGATATTCCTTTGGCTAAAGCTCCTGAAAGTGACGTTTTACAAATGGACAGAAACGGCATATACTACGGTTCATATACACCGGGTGACTCATCATACGGTGACCTTGACGGTGACGGACAATATGAAATCGTAATGCTATGGAGCCCTTCAGACGCTAAGGACGCCGCTACAGGCGGCAGAACCGGTAAGGTTTATATGGATGCTTACAAACTTGACGGTACTCAGCTTTGGAGAATTGACATGGGTTACAATATCCGTGCAGGACAACACGATACTCATCTTAACGTAGCCGATTTTGACGGTGACGGCAGAGCAGAAGTTATGGTAAGAACTGCTGACGGTACTGTTGACGGTCAAGGTAACGTAATCGGTGACGCATCAAAGGGTGAAACATACGAAAACAGCTGGGCTGCTCTAAACGACGGTAAAAACTTGCAAGGCCCGCTTTATGTAACGTGTTTCGACGGTGAAACAGGTAAGGCTCTTGACACAATAGATTATTTCCCGAACAATACTGTAGGCTCAAATGCTGCATCACTAACATTCGGTGATGACTTCGGTAACCGTTCGGAAAGATATAACAGTACAATAGCTTATATTGACGGTCAGTCACCGTCTGCTGTATTTGCAAGAGGTTATTACTTCGGTAAGGGTATCTCAACTCCTAACGGACGTACAGGTGCCGCTGCATACAGCTTTAAGAACGGCAAGCTAAAGATGGAATGGTCATTTGATACAGCCGAATCAAAGAATAACGGCTATATCGGTCAAGGTAACCACCAAATTGAAGCAGGTGACGTTGACGGCGACGGTAAGGACGAAATTCTTTACGGCGCTTTGACATGGGATAACGACGGTTCAATTCTATGGTGTACATATCAAGAACACGGTGATGCTATGCACCTTGGTGACTTCGACCCAACTAAAGAAGGTCTTGAATGGTTAAAAGCTTATGAGGATTACAGTGCAGACAGTGAAGTGTTTGATTTGAAAGGTCCACAACTTTCTCCATACATCACATCTAATACAATATTTAAAAATTCGGCTGCAGCTGCTGCTCAAGGCGCTCCTAATGATCGTCATCAATGGGGTATTTCACTTCAAAACGCTAAGACAGGCGAATTCTATCAAATTCACAACGGTATCAAAGATACAGGTCGTGCTATGATTGCCAATATCGGTTACGGCGATTCTTGGTACGCTATGTGGGGTGCAGGTTCATCAGGTTACTGGGACAGCAACGGTAACGAACTTCCTGATCTAAAGGCTGCTATGAACGGCAGAATTTATTGGACGGGCGACTTACAGGATGAACTTCAAGACCACAACGGTGCAGGTAAAGAAATTACTGTAACAAAGTGGAATGACAATACAAAGACATTCGATAAGATTTTCGAGGGTAAGGGTTCACACTCAATCAACTCAACAAAGGGTAATCCGAACCTACAAGCTGACTTGTTAGGTGACTGGAGAGAAGAAATTGTTTCTTACGCAATCACAGGTCAAGACACAAAGAAAGAAAAGACAACAATCAAGGGTAACTTTGATAAGGATGTTGAAGTTGAATTAGATAAGACTGTATATCAATATTCTCTAAGACTATATGAAACACCATATGCAACAAATTATAACTTCTATACACTTGCACATGATGATATTTACAGAAACTCATCAGCAACAGATACAAACTGTTACAACCAACCGCCACATATCAGCTGGTATATGAACGACCATATTGCTAATTCACAGTACACAACTCAACCGGACGCAAATGTTAAACTTGTTTCAAATTCATACAAGGCAAAGGCATTTGACGAATCTGCTCTACCTGTTGCAGGTTCAACACCATCAACAGATTCACCGTTCGTTGACGTTGTAGGTCACTGGGGTAAGACATACATCGATAAGATGTATAAAGCAGGCGTTATCAACGGTATGGACGATACACACTTCGCTCCTGACGGAACTGTAACAAAGGGTCAGTTTGCAACACTTATCGTAAACGCTCTAAAGATTGATACAGATTCATCATTGGCAAGCGAACACTGGGCAATGCCATTCGTAAAAGCCGCTCAAAACGCTAACCTAATTGCAGAAGATATTCCGTTCACTGTTGAAGATTTCGATAAGGAAATTTCAAGAGAAGAAATGGCATCAATGGTTGCTAAGGCTGCCGCATATAAAAATGTTGAGGCTAAGGCTGCCGATAAGAAATTTACAGACGCATCAGACATCGCAGCATGGGCTGTTGAAGATGTAAACAATGCAGTTGGTTTGGGTATTATCAACGGTATGGATGACGGTTCATTCCAACCAAAGGCTAATGCAACAAGAGCACAGGCTGCTACAATGCTTTCAATGCTTTGGGATTTAATTAAATAAATCATAAAACAATATTAAAATCGGACGCGTATGCGTCCGATTTTTTTGTGATTTTTAAAATATTTGAGAAATATATTGTAAAAAAATTATTGTTATAGTATAATAAATGAGAAATTTGTGTTTGAGGTAAAAATAATATGAGAATGAGAAAAAAGAAAAATTGTGACGCAAGAATGGAACGTTGCAGTGATATTTGGATAAAAGAGCCTGAAAAATATAAGGGGAAATGGGCGGAACGTTTCGGTAACGATAATCCTATTCATATTGAAATCGGTTGCGGTAAGGGTAATTTTATTGTCGGTATGGCGAAAATGTACCCTGATGTGAATTTTATTGCGATTGAAAAGGTTGAGGACGTTATAGTTATGGCTATGGAAAAAACTGTGGCAGCTGAACTTACAAACGTTTTGTTTATGGATATGGATGCGGAAAAAATTGAAGATATATTTGAATTTGGCGAGATAAGACGTATTTATCTTAATTTTTCTGACCCTTGGAAGAAAAACAAACAGGCAAAACGCAGACTTACTCATAAGCGTTTCCTTGACAGATATAAAGCCGTGCTTAAACAGGGCGATTATATTTGGTTTAAAACCGATAATAAGGCTTTGTTTGATTTTTCGCTTAACTCATTTGCGGAGGAAAATTTCAAGCTTGAAAATATCAGCCTTGATTTGCATAATTCAAAGTTTGAAGGCAACGTTATGACTGAATATGAACAACGCTTCTCTGAACAGGGTATGCCGATATACCGTCTTGAGGCGACATATCTCGGTTGGGAAGACAACCGAAAAAAAGAAAGCTAACAGAGAAGATAAAAAATAACAGTATGGCAAGCACCCTACTGTTATTTTTTGAACTGTAAAACAAGTTCTTTATCTTCTTTTGATATTCTTAACGATTCACGAATTTTTCGTACCGCCATATTTTGAGTGATTGCGTTTAAATCGTTGCTTTCAAGAAATTTCATTGTTTTATCTCTGCACTTTGCGGCGGCTGTTGCAACGAGCCAGCCTTGCATCATTTGAACATAGTAGAAATCTGAATTTACCGAGTTGACGTATGACAGAACTTTGTCGATATATTCATCGGTCAAATAAAATTCCATAAGGCAATTAAAACCGAAACGCACAATCCAGGGATTTTCGTTGTAGATAAAATATTCAACGTCATTTAAAAATTCATCTAAATATTTCTTCAATCCCTTAAATGAAACAATGTCGCAAGTTTCCCAACTTGTAATTTGAGCAACGTATTGCTTTATATAGCCGAGCATTTCGTGATAATCGCATTTTATGAGCGACATAACCAAGCCTTTAATCATAATTTCTTCACGGTATGCGTTGTTTTTGCAATTAAGGAATGACGCGTAGTCACCTTTTGAAATAGCTTTAGCCGTTTGACGCAAGATGGGTACACGAATACCGATAGATTGCGTTCCGCCGGGAACAAGCGAGTCACTGAATTTTTTGTATTTTTCGTCAGCCAATGTTTTTAAGTATTCCGCAAATTCGTCATAATCTGATTGCGTCCATATTTCTTTTGTAAGCTCCATTATTTGTCCTTTCTTTGTCTGAAAATAAAAGAGTTGTTTTGGAATAAATCTAAAACAACTCTTAAAATCAATTATTCACCGAAACCGTCAGGGTGAGTTGACTGCCATCGCCAGCTGTCAGCACACATTTCGTCAATACCTCTCTTAGCCTCCCAGCCAAGTTCAGCCTTTGCCTTTGCAGGATCTGCATAACATTCGGCAATATCGCCCGGTCTTCTTGGGTCGATTTGATAAGGAATTTCCTTACCGCAAGCCTTTGAGAATGCCTTAACAATGTCAAGAACGCTGTAACCGTTACCTGTACCAAGGTTGTAGATGTGTACGCCTTCCTTGTCTGAACAATGTTCAATAGCCTTAACGTGACCGATTGCAAGGTCAACAACGTGGATATAGTCACGAACGCCTGTACCGTCAGGAGTAGGGTAATCGTTACCGAATACGTGAACTTTTTCAAGTTTACCTACTGCAACTTGTGCAATGTACGGAAGTAAGTTGTTCGGAATACCCTTAGGGTCTTCACCCATAATACCGCTTTCGTGAGCACCGATTGGGTTGAAGTAACGAAGAAGTGTTACAGATAGCTTTGGATTAGCTTTTTGAGCGTCTGTCATAATTCTTTCGATAAATAGTTTTGTTGTTCCGTAAGGATTTGTTGTAAGAATTTTGTCGCCTTTGTTGTCAGTTTCAACAATAGGAACTCTTTCAGGATCGCCGTAAACAGTAGCTGATGATGAGAATACGATGTTGTTGCAGTCGTATTTTTCCATAGCCTGCATAAGGTGAAGTGTACCTGTGATGTTGTTATCATAATATGTAAGCGGTATTCTTGTAGATTCGCCGACTGCCTTTAGACCGGCAAAGTGAATAACTGCGTCGATTTTATTTTCTGCAAATACCTTTTCTGTTGCCTCTTTGTCAAGCAAGTCTACTTTGTAGAACGGAAAATCCTTTCCTGTAAGTTTTTTTACTGCGTCAAGGCATTTTTCACTTGCGTTGTAAAGATTGTCAAGTACGACAATTTCATAACCTGCATTTAAAAGTTCGACACAAGTGTGGCTGCCTATGTATCCTGCACCGCCTGTTACCAATATTTTCATTAGCGATTCCTCCCTATATTTATTTAATTTTATTATATACCAATATAAAGCATTTTTCAATACTGAAAATATTTTTGTCGGGATTTTATAAAAATATGTGTGACGTCGGGACAGCGTCCCTTACGAACGAAATTTTATTTATTCGGGCGACCAATGGTCGCCCCTACGTAATATTATCGTTTTGCCGCCCCTCAGTCAACTGCGTTGACAGCTCCCTTCAAGGGGAGCCTAAAAAGCCTCTCCTTGAGGAGATGTGGCACGAAGTGACGGAGTGGTGGCATTTATCACCCATTAACAAAACCGCCTATATTCCATATTATATTAATATAAAAAAGAAAGGAATGATATTTATGGAATATAACAGAGCGAATGCGGTTGCATATGCGAAAAAGTGGGCATACGGAAGAAATCCGAAATACTATGATTTTTCTGATTTGGGCGGTGATTGTACAAACTTTGCGTCACAGTGCATATATGCCGGCAGCGGCGTTATGAACTACACGCCGACATACGGTTGGTACTACATTTCTGTAAACAACAGAGCGCCGGCATGGACAGGAGTTGACGAATTATACAGATTTTTAACCACCAACCGCGGTGCAGGACCGAGAGCGATATTAACCGATTTATCACAAATTCAAAACGGCGACATTATTCAGCTGCAATTTACCGACAAAGAAAGATTTGACCATTCTCCGGTTGTGGTTGACGCAGGAAACAGAACACCGCAGTCAATTCTTGTTGCGGCACATTCGTATGATGCGGATTGCAGACCGCTGTCGTCATACCGATATATAAAGATACGTCCGTTACATATTACGAATGTAGGCGAGTGAAAATATTAATATTAATGCACATTTTTCATTGAATATTTTTAGAAAAAGTGATAAAATAAAAAGGATATTGATTTTTCACAAAAGAGGTGTTTTGTATTGAAAAAACTATTTCCGTTTCTGAAACCGTACAGGCTTCAGCTTACAGTCGGACCGTTTTTTAAATTGTCCGAAGCGATGTTGGAGTTGCTAATTCCGACTCTTATGGCTTTGCTGATTGATAACGGAGTTAACATGGGTAACAGAAGTTATATTATTAAAATGGGTATATTAATGCTTGTCATTGCGACATTCGGTGTAATATTTGCGTTTATATGTCAGTACAGTGCGTCTATCGCGTCACAGGGATTCGGTACAGATGTGCGTAATGCGATGTTCAAAAAAATCGGTACACTGTCATTCGCACAGCTTGATAAGTTTGGTACGCCGTCACTTATAAACAGAATTACAGGTGACGTTACTCAACTTCAATCAGCGGTTGCAATGCTTATACGTCTTGTAATCCGTGCGCCGTTTCTGTGCGTCGGCGGACTTGTTATGGCGATTATGATTGACTTAAAGTTGTCGATTATATTTATGATTGTCATACCGCTGTTTATACTCGTACTTTTCCTTGTAATGTTCAAGGCAGTACCGCTTTATAAATCTGTTCAGAAAAAGCTTGACTCGCTTACTTTGGTACTTCGTGAAAATCTTTCCGGTGTGCGTGTAATTCGTGCGTTTGCAGGCGTAAAACGTGAAAAAGAAAGATTTAACGACAGAAATACAGATTACGCAAATACAGCTATAAGAGTCGGTAAAATTGCCGCACTTACCAATCCGCTTACTACTATTATAATGAATCTTGCGGCTATTGCGGTTATTTATTTCGGCGGTATTCGTGTAAACACAGGTCATCTTTCGCAGGGTGAAGTTATCGCGTTTATCAACTACATTACGCAAATTCTAAACGCTATGATAGTCGTTGCAAACCTTGTTGTTTTGTACACAAAGGCATATGCGTCGGCTTTGCGTGTGGGGGAAGTTCTTGAAACAGAGCCGCTTATTGAATACGGCGAAAAGAATACTACTCAAAACGGTGAAAATGCGGTTGAATTTAAAAACGTATCATTGACATATACAGGAAGTAAAGTACCGTCTGTCGATAATATTAATTTGACGATTAAAAAGGGTGAAACAATCGGTATTATCGGCGGTACAGGTTCCGGTAAGAGTACACTTATAAGCCTTATACCGCGTTTTTATGACGCGACAAAGGGTGAAGTGCTTATTGACGGCGTGGATATAAAGAAATACGATGAGGACACGCTTAGAAAGACAGTTGCGGTTGTACAGCAGAGAGCGGCACTTTTCTCAGGTACAATAGCGGACAATCTTCATATGGCAAAGGCAGACGCAACGTTGGAAGAAATGCGTCATGCGGCTGATACGGCGCAGGCAACCGAATTTATCGACAGACTTGAAAAAGGTTTTGATACATTCGTTTCACAAGGCGGTAACAACCTTTCGGGCGGTCAAAAACAGCGTATTACAATCGCACGTGCGTTAATCAAAAATTCGCCTATACTTATTTTGGACGACAGCGCCAGCGCACTTGACTATGCGACAGACGCAAATTTAAGACGTGCTATTAAAGAAAATACCGACAGTCAGACGGTTATAATCGTGTCACAGCGTGTAAATTCGGTGAAAGACGCGGACAGAATTGCGGTTATGGACGACGGTGAAATTGTCGGAATAGGTACACACAAAGAACTTGTTGATACTTGCGATATTTACAGGGAAATTTGTTACTCACAGGAACAGCTTGACTAAGAAAGGGGTAAAACGATGAAAAACAATAAAACACTTTCAAAGCTTAACTCTTATATTGCGGGTAACAGAAAATATCTTATTTTGGTTATAATATCGGCATTGCTTGCAAACATATTTATGCTTGTTGCACCGTATATTTCGGGTAGAGCTATCGACTTTATCAAAGGCGAAAATAACGTAGATTTTCCTATGGTTGCGAAAATTATAGGAATACTTTTTGCGGTTTATGTGCTTAATGCTTTGTTTACATGGGGAATGACAGTGTTTACAAACGCACTTTCAAACCATTCGATTGAAAAAATGCGTAAAGACGCATTTGGCAAAATTTCAAAATTGCCGCTTAAATTTTTTGACGGTCATTCACACGGCGATATTATCAGCCGTCTTACAAACGACATAGACGCAGTTTCCGAAGGCCTTTTGCAGGGAATTACACAGCTGTTTTCGGGTATCGTAACGGTTGTCGGTTCGCTTGTCTTGATGTTCTTGCTTGACTGGAGAATAACACTTTGTGTTATTGTTATTACGATTATTTGTATATTCGTTTCAAAAGCGATTGCGACTAATTCGGGTAAAATGTTCAGATTACAGGCACAGACTATCGGTGAACTTAACGGTTATGTTTCGGAAACGGTCGGCAATTTAAAGGTTGTCAAGGCATTTGGTTATGAGGACAAGAGCAGTGAAGTATTCGGCGAGATAAACGCACGTCTTTACGACTGCGGTCAAAAGGCTCAATTCTACTCATCGCTTGTCAATCCGACTACAAGATATATCAATAACCTTGCGTATATTTCTGTCGGTGTTCTTGGCGGACTTGCCGCACTTGCGGGACATTTGTCGGTAGGTATAATATCAAGTTTCTTGATTTATGCTACACAGTTTGCACGTCCGATTAACGATATGACAAGTATTTTAACTCAACTTCAATCTGCACAGGCAGCGGCGGCAAGAATTTTCGCGCTTGGCGAAATTGAGCCTGAAACACCTGACGAGGACAGACCCGAACTTGAAGTTAAAAACGGTGAAGTTATGTTTAAAGACGTTGATTTCTCATATAATAAGGATAAAGAACTTATCAAAGACTTGAATATTGTTGCAAAACCGGGTCAAAGAGTAGCAATAGTCGGACCTACGGGTGCAGGTAAAACAACTATCGTAAATCTTTTGATGAACTTCTACGGTGTGGATAAGGGTACTATATTCGTTGACGGACAGGCTATTGATTCTGTTCAGCGTGACAGCTTGCGTAAGAATTTCGGTATGGTACTTCAAGATACTTGGTTGTTTGCGGGTACTGTAAAAGAAAATATCGCATACGGTAAAGAGGGTGCGACAGAAGAAGAAATTATAAATGCCGCAAAGGCTGCGTCTGCACACGGCTTTATCAAGCGTTTGCCGAGCGGCTATGATACAATGATTACAGAGGACGGCGGAAATTTGTCGAGCGGTCAAAAACAGCTTTTGACTATTGCGCGTGCGATGTTGTCAGATCCTAAAATACTTATTCTTGACGAGGCAACTTCAAATGTCGATACAATGACGGAGCAGAGAATACAAAAGGCATTCCTAAAGATGATGGAAGGCAGAACAAGCTTTATTATCGCTCACCGTCTTTCAACAATTCGTGAGGCTGATTTAATTCTTGTTATGGACAAGGGCAGAATTATTGAACAGGGTACTCACAATGAATTGCTTGCAAAGAATGGATTTTATACAAAACTATATAACAGCTAATTTATTTGGTGTGCGTGAAAATGCACACCAAATTTTGCATTGGGTAGGAGGTCAAATATGGAATACGGACTTGTCTTAGCCGGCGGCGGTGTCAGAGGGGCATATCAGATTGGTGTATGGAAAGCACTTAAAGAACTGAAAATTAAAGTTTCGGCGGTGTCGGGTGTTTCAATCGGTGCGGTAAACGGTGCGCTTTTCGTGCAAGGCAGTAAAACAAAAGCCGAAAGATTATGGAACAAAATTGCGATTGACGATATTATATCGTTGCCGAAAGAAATGGAGAATGACGAAAATCTTTTTAAAGTCAAAAACTTAATGAAAATCGCAAAAGAAATTTACAGTAACAACGGACTTGATATGTCACCGCTTGAAAATCTGTTAAATGAAATAGTCGACGAGGATAAAATTCGTAATTCCGAAATTGATTTCGGTATAGCGACTTTTTCACTTTCGGAGAAAAGCGAAAATTATTATTTTATCAAAGATATACCTTACGGCAAACTGACCGAATACCTTATGGCGAGTGCGTGCTTTCCGGGATTTAAGGCGAGGACGATCGACGAAAAGAAATTTATAGACGGCGGCGTGTCAAACAATATGCCGATTAATATGCTGCTTGAAAAAGGGATTGACAATATTATTGCGATAGACGTAAAGGGAGTGGGTTTTTACAGAACTTTTAATCTTGCCGGTAAGAATGTGATAAATATTAAATGCTCACGTCCGCAGACGGGGACGTTTGATTTTGACAGGGACGGAATAAGAAAAAGCATACAGGACGGATATTACGACTGTATGAAAGCGTTCGGCAAATTCAGCGGCGTTTTGTACAGTTTTAAAGCAAGAGATTACGCAGCTGCAAGAAGATTATATTCAAAGGAGCTTATTGAGGGTATTGAAATTGCGGCGAATATATTCGGCGTAAATCCGTACAAACTGTATACGATTGATGAACTTGTCGGTGCGGTTATGAATGAATATTTTGAATATGTCCGTCAGCATAACGGCGAAATATCGGGCGGTGTGTTTGAAAAAATAAAAAATGCAGATGAACGGCTGTTTATGACGTGGATTGTTTATGTGCTTGAAAAGGGTAAAAGTGATTTTGTGAAAGAAAAGTTGTCAATACTTGGTGAAAAATATGACGCCGCATCGGCTATTTTATATTTTAAATCACAAAAATGATGTTTGCTATTGTATTTAGTCGAAAAAAATTATATAATATAATTATATTGACAGAAACCACAAAACATTTTTGTGGATTAAGGGGAAAATAACAGATGAAGAAATTCTTTATCACAGTAATCTGTATAGCGATAGCCGCTATGGTCGGATACGGTATTAAATATGCCGTCACACCGATAAACACGCAGAAATTAAGCTATATAACGCAAGAAAATGCTATAAATACAAACGGTTTTATTATACGCGATGAATGGGTTATGTATTCACGCAGTGCAGGAACGGCTTATCATTCCGTTGCGGAGGGTGAGAGAGTCAGCAAAGACAGTACAATCGGTTCTTTGTTTTACGGCGATGTCAGCGATGACAGCATTAAAGAACTTACCGTTGTTGACAATAAGATAAAAAAGACAAAAACAGAAAAGAGTGAAGAATCAATTTCAACGCTCGATTCAAACACTTTGGAGAATAACATATACGAGCGTGAAAATGATATAATTGACGCGGCACAGGATAACGATATTCTTTCTATTGCAAAATACAAAAAGGATATTAACAGCCTAAGACAAAGCAATCAGCTTGCGGAGGACAACACAGAGCAGGAACTTGAAAATCATCGAGAGCAGATTTTAAACAGTATCGGCGTAAACAAAGAGGATATTTATGCACAGATTTCGGGTGTGTTTACAACTTATGTAGACGGATACGAAACGGAGCTTGTTCCGAATGACATAGAAAATTATGATGTTTCATATTTTGAAGGTTTGTCGCAGTCACCGAAGATACAGAAGATTGACAATAAAATCAATGCCGGCGGTGCGGTGTGCAAAATTGTTAATAACCACGTTTGGTATGTTATGATGGATATACCGTCAGATACCATTGAGGGAAGAGAAGTCGGCGATAACGTAAAACTTAGGTTTAACAATATGGCGGACGCAGTTGTTAAGGGCAGTATAAATTCTGTTTCAGCCGAAGAAAACGGCAGAGTTATATTGACGGTCAAATGCCCGACATATCTTGAAAGCGCATTTTCTTACAGACTTGTGGACGTGGACTTGATTTTTGAAAGTTATGAGGGCTACAAAGTGCCGATACAGTCTGTCAGAACTGAAGACGACGGATCTAAGAAGGTCATAGGAATAAAAGAAAACAGAGAGCATGACTGTTATTGCGATGTCTTGTTTACAAATACGGACGCAGGATATGCAATAATCGAATCAACAGACAACGCGGAAAATAAACTTTCACAGATGGAGAGAATTGTTGTCGGTGAAAGATAGGTAAAGGAATGATAAAAGTGAGTATAGCGGAAAATCTTGAAGACGTTGAAAAGAGAATAAGTGCGGCGGCTAAGAGGAGCGGACGCAAACGTGAAGATATAACGCTTGTTGCCGTTACAAAAACTCACCCTGCCGAAATGATGAACGAGGCTATAAAGCTTGGTGTAACGGACATCGGCGAGAATAAGCCGCAGGAGGTAAGGGACAAGTATGACAGCGTTTTGCCTGTAAAGTGGCATCTTATAGGTCATTTACAGACAAACAAGGTTAAATATGTCATTGATAAGGTTTGCCTTATTCATTCGGTTGATTCAATCAAACTTATGGACGAAATCGAACGTCAGGCGGAAAAACATAATCTTGATATGGATATTTTGATACAGGTAAATATCTCCGGCGAAGAAACAAAATCGGGAATATCAAAAGAAGAAGTTGAAGATTTGTTAAAATATGCCGGTAAATTAAAGCACGTAAAAGTTAAAGGCTTGATGACAATAGCACCGAAAACTGACAATTCTGTTACAAACAGATTACATTTTGACAACATGCGACAACTTTTTGTTGACATAAAGCAAAAAAAATATGATAATGTTAATATGGTATACCTATCAATGGGTATGAGTGGGGATTTTGAAACTGCCATTGAATGCGGAGCAAATATGGTTCGTGTCGGCAGTGCCATATTCGGTGCAAGAGATTATTCTCAAAATAAGTAATTTATGAAAGGATACAGACAAATGGGTTTTTTAAACACAGTAAAGCACTTTTTGGGCTTTGAAAGTGAAGATGATTATTATGATGACGACTATTATGATGAGGAAGAAACAGAAGATGAAGAAAACGCACGTGTCAAGAGAAGTTCGCAGCAGTCTGCTCCGAAAAAGACTTTCTCAAAGGTAGTGCCTATCAATCCGACATCATCTTCGAGAATAAAGATAATGAGACCTTCCGATATTAACGATTCGACAAATGTTGCCAATGAAATAAAAGAGGGCAGACTTGTTATTTTTGATGTAGGACAGATTGACAATGAAGAAGCAAGAAGAATTGTTGATTTTATGTCCGGTGCGGCTTACGGCGTAAACGGAAAAGTCAGACGTGTATCAGAGGGTATTTTTGTTGCTGCTCCGAAAAATATTGATATAACAGGCGATACAATGAAAGAACACGTTAAAAACGGTATGGATTGGAACTTTATGTAATCCGATATTCGGATTTGCTTATAATTAAACAAAATACGGCTGGGTGGTATGGGATATTACCACCCTTTTGTATATGAGGTGGATATGAATACAAATCATAAATTACTTATTGCAAGGATAAACGATTTGTTTTCGCTTTGCGATAAGCATTGTGAAATGAAATGTTCCGATTTCCTTGACGGCGGTGAACTTGCCGTGATTGAGGACGAATTTCAAATTCCGTACGGATATAATACGTTGTTTTTCGGCGGTTATGAAAATGCGGAAAGAAAGGTGATTTGCGTATTTCCCGAATGGCAGGAGTCTGAGGAAAGCGAAGTGCCGATTTCCGTTATACGTTTTGATGTGCCGAAGTTTCGTAAACTGACGCACAGGGATTATCTCGGTACGCTTATGTCGCTCGGTATCGACAGAAGTAAAACCGGCGATATTTTGACAGATGATGAGGGCGCATATGTGTTTGTAATGTCGGATATAGCGGAATATGTTGCACGAAACGTGAATAAGATTGCAAATGCGGGTGTTAATACGAAAATCGTTGATATGGCGGACTTTATACCGCCTAAACCGAAAACGACCGAAAAAATGTGCGTATGTGCGTCATTGCGTCTTGACGCGGTAGTTGCGGCGACACTCAATATATCAAGAGGAAATACGGAAAAATTAATAAGTTCGGGATATGTAAAACTGAATCACCGAGAAGTGCTTGACCGTTCAAAGCAAGTCGGTGAGGGTGACTTATTATCCATACGCAATTACGGAAGATTTATTTTAAAGGATATTGGGAACAATACCAGGAAAGGAAGACTTCACATAACTGTGGAGAAGTTCGTGTAAGGAGGGGGAGCATTGTGCTAAGACCTATTGATATTCAAAATAAGGAATTTGAAAAGAAACTCAAGGGCTATAATTGTGATGAGGTTGACGATTTTCTTGACGTTGTAATACAGGATTACGAACTTTTGTGTAAAGAAAATCAGACGCTTAAAGATAAAATCGGACTTTTGACCGAAACTGTGGAGCGTTACAAGCAAATGGAAAACACAATGCAGAAGTCGATTGACATTGCCAAGCAAGCCGCCGAGGACGCAAAGAGAAATGCCGAAACAGAGGCGAATGCAATTATCAGTAAAGCAAAGCTTGACGCGTCTTATCTTGCACGTCAGATTGATGATGAACATATGAAACGCCATCAAGAAATGCTTTCGCTGAAAGGCGAGATTGAACAGTATAAAATGCAGATTAAGTCACTTTGTGCGAATGTTATGAAAATGGTCGATAATATCGACTAAAAACATTGGCAGACAGGAAATTTTTCAATAAAAACTGTTGACTAAAAAAATATTTTGTAATATAATAAAACAATAAAGACGATGACGAAGACAGTATGTCATATTGAAAACACAGAGCGAGCTATGGACGGTGAGAGCATGGCGGTGAGTAAATGTGGCTGAATATCACTTCCGAGTTTCACACCGAAAGGCTTTGCCGAGTAGACTGTGACGGGTTTTCTCCGTAAAAGGAAACGCATATGTTGGTATGACGAGTGGTATAACGAAGCATTTGGCTTTCGTCTTGTTATGCAGGACGAAAGCTTTTTTATTTGAAAGGAATGAATATAATGTACGACAAGGTTTCACCAAATCTGAATTTTGTTGAAAGAGAAAAGAAAACCGAAAAATTCTGGGAAGACAATCACATTTTCCAAAAGAGTATCGATGAAAGAAAAGAAGGAGAGGTTTATACTTTCTATGACGGACCTCCGACTGCAAACGGTAAACCGCATATCGGTCACGTTTTAACGCGTGTTATCAAGGATATGATTCCGCGCTACCGTACAATGAAAGGCTACAAGGTACTTCGTAAAGCCGGTTGGGATACTCACGGACTTCCGGTTGAACTTGAAGTTGAAAAGAAACTTGGTCTTGACGGCAAGGAACAAATCGAAGAATACGGTCTTGAACCGTTCATCAAGCAATGTAAGGAAAGTGTATGGAAGTATAAGGGTATGTGGGAAGATTTCTCCGGTACAGTCGGCTTTTGGGCTGATATGGACGACCCTTATGTAACTTACGACAACAACTTTATCGAGTCTGAATGGTGGGCATTAAAGCAAATTTGGGAAAAGGGACTTTTGTATAAAGGTCACAAAATCGTTCCGTATTGCCCGCGTTGCGGTACTCCGCTTTCTTCACACGAAGTTGCACAGGGATACAAGGACGTTAAAGAACGCAGTGCTACTGCTAAGTTTATCGTAAAGGGTGAGGAAAACACATACTTCCTTGCTTGGACAACAACTCCTTGGACACTTCCGTCAAACGTTGCACTTTGTGTAAACCCTGTTGAAACATATGTAAAAATTAAAGTAGGTGACGAGAAGTTTATTTTGGCAGAGGCACTTGTTGAGACAAACTTCCCTGATACAGAATATGAAGTGGTTGAAAAGTATGTCGGTACTGACCTTGAATACAAGGAATATGAGCCGCTATTCAATTTCGTAACACCTGATAAAAAGGCTTATTATGTAACTTGCGACAGTTATGTAACTCTTACAGACGGTACAGGTATCGTTCATATCGCTCCTGCATTCGGTGAGGACGACGCGAATGTCGGCAGAAAGTACGACTTGCCTTTCGTACAGCTTGTTGACGGTAAGGGTGAAATGACTAAGGAAACACCTTGGGCAGGTACATTCTGTAAAGATGTTGATAAAGAAATTCTTGTAAATCTTGAAGAAAGAGGTCAGCTGTTCAATGCACCTAAGTTTGAACACAGCTATCCGTTCTGTTGGAGATGTGATACACCGCTTATCTACTATGCACGTGATACTTGGTTTATCAAGATGACAGACGTTAAGGATGACCTTATTAAAAATAACAATACAGTTAATTGGATTCCTAAGACAATCGGTGAAGGACGTTTCGGTGCTTGGCTTGAAAACGTACAGGATTGGGGTATAAGCCGTAACCGTTATTGGGGTACTCCGCTTAATATTTGGGAATGTGAATGCGGTCACAGACACGCAATCGGTTCTATCGAAGAACTCAAGTCAATGTCTGATAACTGTCCTGATGAAATCGAACTTCACAGACCGTTTATTGATGCTGTAACTATTAAGTGTCCTGAATGCGGTAAAGAAATGCACAGAGTTCCTGAAGTTATCGACTGTTGGTTTGACTCGGGTGCAATGCCTTTTGCACAGTGGCACTATCCGTTTGAAAATAAGGATATATTTGAAGAAAACTTCCCTGCTGACTTTATCAGTGAGGCGGTTGACCAGACAAGAGGTTGGTTCTATTCACTTCTTGCGGAATCAACTTTGCTATTCAATAAAGCACCGTACAAGAATGTAATCGTTTTGGGACACGTTCAGGATGAAAACGGTCAGAAGATGTCTAAGTCTAAGGGCAATGCGGTTGATCCGTTTGACGCACTTGAAAAGCACGGCGCGGACGCAATTCGCTGGTACTTCTATTCAAACAGTGCTCCATGGCTACCGAATCGTTTCCATGACGGTGCGGTTTCGGAAGGACAACGTAAGTTTATGGGTACACTTTGGAACACATATGCGTTCTTCGTATTGTATGCGAATATTGACGAGTTTGATGCAACAAAGTATACTCTTGAATACGATAAACTTTCGGTAATGGATAAGTGGCTTTTGTCAAAGCTTAATACACTTGTTAAGACAGTTGACGATAACCTTGCAAATTACAAGATTACAGAAACGGCAAGAGTGCTTGATAACTTTGTTGACGAGCTTTCAAACTGGTATGTAAGACGTTCGAGAGCACGTTTCTGGGTTAAGGAAATGACTCAGGATAAGATTAATGCGTACATGACTCTTTATACCGCACTTGTAACGCTTTGTAAGGCGGCTGCACCGATGATTCCGTTTATGACAGAGGATATTTATCAAAATCTTGTAAGAAATATTGATAAGTCCGCTCCGGAAAGTATTCACTTGTGCGACTTCCCTGAATATGACGAAAAACTTATTGATAAAGAACTTGAAAATGATATGGAAGAAGTTCTTGATATAGTTGTGCTTGGTCGTGCGTGCCGTAATACTGCAAATATTAAGAACCGTCAGCCAATCGGTATGATGTACGTTAAAGCACCGGAGGCACTTAGTGATTTCTATATTGACATTATTGAGGACGAACTTAACGTTAAAAAGGTTGAATTTACAGATGACGTTGCCGCATTTACTGCATATAGCTTTAAGCCGCAGTTAAAGACTCTTGGCAGACGTTTCGGTAAGAATATCAACGCAGTAAGAGAAATCCTTGCTAATATTGACGGTAGCAAGGCTATGGCTGAACTTAAGGAAACGGGCTCACTAAAGATTACTGTTGACGGAAACGAAGAATCGCTTGCAGAAGAAGATTTACTTATCGAATCGGCTCATAAGGAAGGTTTTGAATCAAACAGTGATTACGGTATTACTGTTGTGCTTGATACAAACCTTTCTGAAGAACTTATCGAAGAAGGATTTGTTCGTGAAGTGATTTCAAAAATTCAGACAATGAGAAAAGATTCTGATTTTGAAGTTATGGACCACATCAAAGTAAGCTGTGAGGGTAATGATAAGATTGCTAAGATTATCACTGATAATGAAAGCACTATCAAAGACGAAACTCTTGCAGATGAAGTTGATACAAATTCTGCCGACGGTAATACAAAAGAATGGAACATAAACGGTGAAAAGGTAACACTTGGTGTTAAGAAACTCTAATTTGGATTGACAGAAAATCATATACATTATATAATAATGTATATGATTTTTTTGTGGAGAAAAACAGATGAAAAGCAACAGGTTTTTAAAGAAAGGTTACACGACTGGGAGCTGTGCCGCGGCGGCGGCAAAAGCGGCGGTTATGACTGTGTTAAATGACGAAATAGTCATAACAACTCAAATTACACTTCCCAAAGGTGAGAGCATAAGTATTGACATAACCGACACGCAGATTGACGGTGACAGTGTCACTTGCACAGTTAAAAAGTACAGCGGTGACGATCCCGACATAACCAACGGTATACTTGTTTGTGCGACTGTCAGAAAAAATAGTGGCGGTATAAAAATTGACGGCGGTGTGGGCGTAGGTCGCGTGACTCGTAATGGACTTGATCAACCTGTCGGAAATGCCGCGATAAACAGTGTTCCGCGTCAAATGATTAGAAACAGTATAAATGAGATTTGCGGTGATTATGACGGCGGTTTTGATGTGATTATTTCCGTGCCGAACGGCGAAGAAATCGCGAAAAAGACGTTTAATTCAAGACTCGGTATTGAGGGTGGAATTTCGATTTTGGGTACAAGCGGAATTGTTGAGCCTATGAGTGAAAAGGCACTTTTGGACACGATTTTTCTTGAACTCAATACACGAAAAAGTGCCGGCGACAGTATTGCGGTGCTTGTGCCGGGCAATTACGGCGAGGATTTTGCTAAAAAAACTTTTGGTATAAAAAATACCGTTCAGTGCAGTAATTATATTGGTGACGCGATAGATTATGCGTCCGATTTGGGTTTTTCGGATATACTGATAATTTCGCATATGGGTAAACTTGTTAAGCTTGGCAGCGGAATTATGAATACTCATTCAAAATATGCGGACGGCAGAATGGAAACGCTTGCGTTATGTGCGGCTTTGGCCGGTGTGGAGAATTTTGCGGATATTCTCGATTGTGTGACGACCGATGAGGCTTATGAAATTATTAGGGACACTAAAACTATTGATATATTGATGAAAAGAATTGATAAATACCTAAAGCACAGAAGTGATGTCAATATTGGTGCGATAATGTTTTTGAATAAACAGGGAATTATCGGAAAAACTGCTGATGTCGACGGTATTTTGGAAAGGATATAAAATGGTACATTTTGTTGGAGCGGGCAGCGGTGCAGCCGATCTTATAACTATACGCGGAAAAAAACTTTTGGAAAATGCAGATATTATTATTTATGCCGGTTCGCTTGTTAATCCCGAGCTTTTGGAATATGCAAAAGACAGTGCTGAAATTTATAACAGTGCAAAAATGAATCTTGATGAAGTTATTGACGTAATGAAACAGGGGGACACTAAAAACATTGTGCGTTTGCATACGGGTGATCCGTGTGTTTACGGTGCAATTCGTGAACAAATGGATAGGCTTGATAAACTTGGAATTGAATATGATGTTTGCCCCGGTGTAAGCTCGTTTTGCGGTGCGGCGGCGGCTTTGAAGGCGGAATATACGTTGCCTGATGTATCGCAAACCGTCATAATAACGCGTATGGAGGGCAGAACTCCTGTACCTCCGAAAGAAAAAATACATTTGCTTGCGTCACATAATGCGACAATGGTGATATTTTTATCAACAGGTTTATTAAAGGAATTGTCGGCTGAACTTGTAAAAGGCGGTTACAGTGAAAATACACCTGCGGCGATAGTTTACAAGGCTACTTGGAAAGACGAAAAAGTTATGCGTTGCACAGTGGGGACATTAAATAAAACAGCAGAGAAAAACGGTATAAAAAAGACCGCACTTATAACAGTCGGTGATTTTCTCGGCGATGATTATTCACTGTCGAAACTTTACGATAAGACATTTACAACCGAATTCAGAAAGGGCGTGACGGAATGAAAATTGCGTCAATAGCTTTTACGGAAAACGGTGCGAAAATCGTAAAAATGCTCGTGCATGAAATGGACGTAAAGGGCTACGTTTTTGAAAAATATAAGACTGACGGCTTGGAAACATTTAATAATGTTTCGTCACTTGTCAGAGATATTTTCAAGAAATATAATGCGATTGTGTTTGTCGGCGCGTGCGGAATTGCGGTGCGTTCGATAGCTCCGTATGTCAAGGATAAAGCCAAAGATCCGGCTGTTGTGGTGGTTGATGAAAAAGGCAATTTTGCGATACCGATTTTGTCCGGACATATAGGCGGTGCGAATGATTTGGCGGAGAAAATCGCCTCATTGACAAGCGGAGTGGCGGTTATAACTACTGCAACCGATATTAACAAAAAATTCTCTGTTGACACATTTGCGGTAAGAAATAATTTGCATATAGGGGACACTAAACTTATAAAGGAAATATCGTCACGGATTTTGAACGACAAAAAAGTCGGATTGTATACCGATTACGAATTAAAAAACGTTCCAGACTGTTTTGAAGAAAGCAATGAAGTCGGAATTTGCATAAGTGATGACGATAAAAAGCCGTTTAGAACTACGCTTAATTTAATGCCGAAAAATGTTGTACTCGGAATCGGTTGCAGAAAAGGCTGCGAAACTGTCGAAGAAAGTATATTGGCATTTTTGAAAGTGAACGGAGTGTCGGTTTATTCGCTTTTTGCGGTTGCGACGGTGGATATAAAGAAAAATGAAAAGGGCATTGTTGAATTTTGTGAAAAATTCGATATACCGCTTTTGACGTTTTCGGCTGAAACTTTGGCGGCGGTCGAGGGGGAATTTACAGCGTCCGAATTTGTGAAAAAGACTGTCGGAGTCGATAATGTGTGCGAAAGAGCGGTTTGTGCGGTCGGTGCGAAAATAACAGAAAAAAAGACGGCTTTAAACGGTACGGCTTTGGCACTCGGAAGAATAAATACGGAAATTGATTTTTTGAAAGGTTAAGTTTGAATGAAAATTTATGTTGTTGGAATAGGCGCAGGAAGTGCAGACGGAATGACTTTTGAGGCGAGAAATGTGCTTGAAAAAGCCGATGTGATTGTCGGATATACGGTGTATGCCGAGCTTGTGAAAAAGCTGTTTCCTGAAAAAGAATATTTCGTTTCGGCGATGAAACAGGAGGCGGAGCGTTGCAGAAAAGCGGTTGAAATGGCGGCTGACGGCAGAAATGTTGCAGTTGTTTGCAGCGGTGATGCAGGAGTTTACGGTATGGCGTCACTTGTGTATGAAATTGCGGCAAGCTATGAAAATGTTGAAGTGAGCGTTGTGGCAGGAGTGTCGGCAATGCTTAGCGGCGGTGCACTTGTGGGAGCACCGTTGGGACACGATTTTGCCGTTATAAGCCTTAGCGATTTGCTCACCCCCTGGGAGAAAATCGAAAAACGTCTTGAATGTGCGTCGGCGGCTGATTTCGCGATATGTCTGTACAATCCGTCAAGTAAAAAACGTCACGATTATTTAATGCGCGCGTGTGACATAATGCTGAAACACAAAAACGCTGATACGGTGTGTGCTGTTGCAAAAAATATCGGTCGTGACGGTGAGGAATATGCGATTATGAGCCTTGCCGAACTTAGAAATTACAGCGCGGATATGTTTACGACTGTGTTTATCGGTAATTCTATGACGAAAAATATCGGCGGAAAAATGGTTACACCGAGAGGGTATAAAAATGTTTGATGTAGTATTGTTTGGCGGTACGGACGAGGGACACAAAATCGCCGACTTTTTGAGTGAGCAAAAAGTCAGTTACATTGTGTGCGTTGCAACGGAATACGGTGCGGAATTGCTTGATATGAAAAACGTGCGCATCGGAAGAATGACGGCGGAAGAAATGGCTGATTTTTTTGACGAAAACAGTGTTAGATTGGTCATTGACGCAACTCACCCTTACGCCGAATTTGTGACAGAAAACATAAAAAAAGCGTGTAAAGTGAAGTATATAAGGGTTGTGCGTGAGGACGTTCAGGCTGACGGGACGTATTTTGAAAATATCAAAACAGCCGCAGAATACCTTGAAAAAACAACAGGAAACATACTTATAACGACCGGCTCAAAGGAAATTGCAAAGTTTTCGGTTGTTGCGGACAGAGCGTTTGCACGCGTACTGCCGTCGGAGGAATCGCTGGAGCTGTGTAAAAATGCAGGTTTCAAGATGAAAAATATTATTTGTATGCAAGGGCCGTTTTCGAAAGCGTTTAACAGTGCGTTAATTCGTGAGCTTGACATTAAGTATCTCGTCACAAAATGTACGGGAAAAAACGGCGGTTTTACGGAAAAAACAGAGGCGGCAAAGGAAAACGGCGTTGAGTGTATTATAATTAAAAGACCGACCGATGAAAGCGGAATGACGGTTTCGGAGGTTGAAAAAATGATTTTGGAGTGGTTGTAATATGAACATTTTTATAGTCGGTGTCGGAATGGGGGACACTAAATATTTGACAAAAATTGCAGAAGAAAAAATAAAAAATGCTGATATTATAATCGGTGCAAAACGTGTTGCCGAGCCGTATGTCAACGAGAAAAGAGTTTTTTTTGAGTATGAAACGGATAAAATTAAAAAGATTTTAGAAGAAAATAAGTGTGAAAATGCGGTAATACTTTTTTCGGGTGATACGTCATTTTTCAGCGGTGCGAAAAAATTAAAAGAAGAATTTCCTAATGCAGAAATTTTTGCGGGTATAAGCTGCGTATCGTATTTTTGCGCTAAAATCGGTATGGCGTATGACAATATGAACATTGTAAGTATGCACGGCAGAAATTGCAACATTGTGAGTGAAGTCAGAGAGAATGAGAAAACATTTGTGCTTTTGGGTGAAAATCCTTGCGACAAGTTGTGCCGATACGGTTTTGAAAATGCCGAAGTTTATATCGGAGAAAATCTGTCATATGAAAATGAAAAAATACTTCATGGAAAAGCAAGAGATTTTAGGGACACTAAATTAGCTTCGCTCAGTGTGGCGGTAATAATCAATAATGAATATGACAAATGCACAAAAATCGGAATTAACGACAGCGAATTCGTGACGGGCAACGCACCTATGACAAAAAGTGAAGTGAGAGCGGTAAACATATCAAAGCTTGAAATCAAAGATGACGATATATGTTACGATATAGGTGCGGGAACAGGCTCGGTAAGCATTGAAATGGCTCTGCTATGCGGAAAAGGCAAGGTATATGCGATTGAAAAAAAAGCGGAGGCGGCTGAATTGATAAAACAAAATGCACTCAAATTTCATGCCGATAATATTGAAATAATTTGTGCGGACGCACCGAACGGTATGGTCGGATTACTGAAAGCGGACAAGGTTTTTATAGGCGGTTCATCGGGGAATTTGTATGAAATAATAGAAAAGTGCGATTGCAAAAAAGTGGTCGTGAACGCGATAACGCTTGAAACTTTATCGCTTGCACAAGAAAGTTTTGAAAAACTCGGGTATGAATATGAAGTGACGCAAATCTGTGCGTCAAGAGGAAGAAAGGTCGGCGGATACAATATGATGACGGCACAAAATCCCGTTTTCATAATCTGTGGTGAAAAATTATGAGGAGAATTATGATTGCCGGCACAAACAGCGGCTGCGGAAAAACAACTGTGACTTGTGCGGTGCTTCAAGCACTTGTAAACAGAAAAATTAATGTTTCGTCTTTTAAATGCGGTCCGGATTATATTGATCCGATGTTTCACAAAACGGTTATCGGAACAGCAGCGTACAACCTTGACACATACCTTATGAGCAATGATGCTGTGAATTATTTGCTGAATAAAAATAGCGGTGATATTGCGGTTATTGAGGGTGTTATGGGCTTTTATGACGGTTTTTCTTTTACGGAAAAGGGAAGTACGCACGAGCTTTCGGAGATTACCGATACGGATGTTATTCTTGTTGTAAACTGCCGTGGTATGAGCCTGTCCGCAATGGCTTTGGTGAAAGGGTTTAAGGAGTTTAGGAAAAATAATATTAAGGGCGTTATTTTTAATAATCTGTCCGAAAAACTGTACGGTAATTTGTCGGAAGAATGTCGAAAAATCGGCTTAGTTCCTTTAGGTTTTTTGCCGAACATCAAAGATGTGCAGATAAGCAGCAGGCATCTGGGACTGGTCACCGCAGGGGAAATTGATGATATAAAGGACAAGATGAATTTACTTGCCGACTATGCCGAAAAATACATTGATATAGACAAGATTTTAGAAATATCCGAAAACGATAGGGACACTAAATTTACATCACTTGAAATTACAAAAAAATATAACGTAAAAATTGCGGTTGCGTATGACAGAGCGTTTTGTTTTTATTATGAGGATAATCTTAATTTACTCAGTGAAATGGGTGCGGAGATTGTTAAGTTCAGTCCGCTTGAAAATGAGAGCGTACCGCAGTGTGACGGATTGATTTTGGGAGGCGGTTATCCCGAACTGTATGCGGATATTCTTGAGGAAAATACGGGGACACTGAATTCGGTTGAAGAGTGTGTTGAAAGCGGTGTACCGTGTATTGCGGAATGCGGAGGGTTTATGTATCTTCACGAGATTATGGAGGATAGCGATAAAAACGAACACAGTATGGTCGGCATAATCAAAGGGAAGTGCAGAAAAACAGACCGTTTGCAACGCTTCGGATATATGGAAATGACGGCAAACAGAGATAATATTTTATGCAAAAAAGGCGACAAAATCCGTGCGCGGGAGTTTCATTATTTTGACAGTGACTGTAACGGAAACGGTTTTACGGCTGTGAAAAATGACAGACAGTGGGAATGTGTGAATGTTGATAAAAACTTATTTGCAGGTTTTCCACACTTGCACTTTTTTGCAAATATAAATTTTGCCGAAAACTTTATGAAAAGCTGTGAGGAATACAAATGTACAAAATCAGAAAATTAGATGAACAAGCAATAGAAAATGCGGAAAAGAAATGGAACTCAATAGCAAAACCGTTGCACAGTCTTGGTGTATTTGAGGATATTGTAAAAAATATTGCGGGTATTCAAGGAACACAAAACATAGACATAAAAAAGAGATGTGTACTTGTCATGTGTGCCGATAACGGCGTTGTGTGCGAGAGAGTAACTCAGACGGGGCAGGAAGTTACGGCGGTTGTGACGGAGAACTTCGCAAAGGGTGCAACAAGCGTGTGTGCTATGGCAAGAAATATCGGTGCGGACGTTGTACCGATTGACGTGGGAGTGGCGCGTGACGTTGACGGCGTGGTAAACAAAAAAATATCGTACGGCACAAAAAATATGTTACACGAAAAAGCAATGACGTATGAGCAAGCCAAAGAGGCGGTGCAAGTGGGAATTGACTGCGTAAAAGAGCTTAGCGAAAAAGGCTATAAAATCATTGTGACCGGTGAAATGGGAATCGGAAACACGACTACAAGCTCGGCGGTTGCAAGCGTTTTGCTTGACAGAAAAGCAGAGGACGTAACCGGCAGAGGTGCAGGGCTGACAAGCGGTGCATTGGAGAGAAAAATTGAGGTTATAAAAAAGTCGATTGAGCTTCACAAACCTGATAAAAACGATATTTTTGACGTACTTTCAAAGGTCGGCGGTTATGACATTGCCGCTTTGACGGGGGCGTTTATCGGCGGTGCTATGTACGGCGTTGCAATGGTTATTGACGGATTTATTTCGTCGGTGGCGGCACTTTGTGCGGAAAAGTTATGCCCGAAATGCAGTGATTTTATGATTGCGTCACACGTTTCAAAGGAAAGCTGTACGGCTGATATTTTGGAATTACTCGGCAAGAAAGCACCGATAAATGCGGATATGTGCTTGGGCGAGGGGACAGGCGGAATGGTTATGCTTGCCGCACTTGATACCGCACTTTGCGTATATAACGAAATGTCTACTTTTGACGATATTAACGTTGAAAGCTATAAGGAGCTTAAATAATGTTTATACTTGTAACAGGCGGAAGCGGAAGCGGAAAGTCTGAATTTGCCGAAAATATTGCAATGAAATTGGGCGGTAAAATGCTGTACGTTGCAACGATGAAACCATATGATGACGAATGTTTAAAACATATCGAACGTCACAGGAAAATGCGTGACGGCAAAGGCTTTAGAACGGTTGAATGTTATACTGATTTATCCGAAATAACGGAAAGTGCCGATACAATTCTTTTGGAATGTATGTCGAATTTGACCGCAAACGTGATGTTTTCGGATAATAATGAAAATGCTTTTGAAAAAATTATCGGCGGAATTTTGAATTTAAAGAGTGAAAATATTGTTATTGTTACAAATGAAATATCTTCGGACGGCATTGAATATGACGGGGACACTAAAATGTATATCAGCCTTTTAGGCAGAATAAACAGTGCATTGTCAAAACGTGCCGATAAAGTGTATGAGGTCGTTTACGGAATACCGATTGAAATTAAAAGGGGACAGTAAAATGAACATAATTAAATCAATATGCGTAGCATTTTCGATGTATTCAAAAATTCCTATGCCGAGAGTGGAATGGAACGAAAAAAATATGAAATACGCAATGTGCTTTTTTCCGCTTGTCGGTGCAGTAATCGGCGGACTTATGTTACTTGTACGATTTCTATGCGGTAGATTTGGTTTTAACACAAGCGTTTATGCGGTTGTGATGACAGCTTTGCCGGTGCTTGTTTCTGGCGGAATACATACGGACGGATTTATTGACACAGCTGATGCACTTTCATCATACGGTGACAAAGAGAAAAAACTCGAAATTTTAAAAGATCCGCATACGGGTGCATTTGCGATAATCGGTGCGATAATGTATTATCTGTTGTTTTTCGGATTTATGACGGAGATATGGGATATAAAAGCTACTATAGCGGTGAGTGTAGGCTTTGTTTTATCGCGTTCTCTTAGCGGATTGGCAATCGGCATTTTTAAATGTGCAAAAAACAGCGGACTTCTTTATACATTTAAGAGTGCCGCACACAAAAAAACGATTGTGACTGTTATGATTTTGTATATTGCTTTGTGCGTTGCGATGCTTTGTTTTACAGGCGTGTACGGACTTGGTACGATATGCGCGGCGGTGATTTCGTTTTTGTGGTACAGACACGTTGCATACAGTAAATTCGGAGGAATAACAGGCGATATTGCAGGATATTTTGTATGCATATGTGAGGTTTTGTGCGTGATTTTCGGAGGTGTATTATGCGTTTTGTTATAGGCGGCGCGGATTGCGGAAAGCGTGATTTTGTAAGAGAAAATTATGGTATTGATGAAATTTTAATTGCCGATTATGACAGTGTTTTTACTGCGAAGGCAGTTTATGGTTTTCATATTTTTATAAAAAAATTGATGGCTGACGGCAAGGATATTGTTGCGGTTGTTGACGAGATTTCGGAGAAAAATCACGATATAACGATTATTTCAACCGAAATCGGTTACGGCGTTGTTCCTATGGAGAAAGGTGACAGAGAATGGCGCGAAACAGTCGGAAGAACGTGCTGTTATATCGCGAAAAAAGCGGACGAAGTCGTGCGAGTTGTATGCGGAGTGGGGAACAGAATTAAATGAAGATAATACTTATACGTCACGGTATGACGGAGGGAAATTTAAAGCGAAGATATATCGGAACAATGGACGAAGATTTGATAAATACCGACTGTCTGAAAGGCGATTATCCTAAGTGTGAGAGGGTTGTCGCAAGTCCGTTAAAGAGGTGTATTCAAACGGCGGAATATATATATCCGAATGTGGATATTGAAATTTGCGATAAGCTCAAGGAATGTGATTTTGGCGATTTTGAGAATAAATCATACGAGGATTTAAAGGATAATCCCGATTATCAAAAGTGGCTTGACAGCAACGGTGAATTGCCGTTTCCGAACGGCGAGACACACGAAGATTTTAAAAATCGCTGCAAAGAAGGCTTTTTTGAGAGCCTTACGGAGCGTGACACGGCGTTTGTAATTCACGGCGGAAGTATTATGGCGATTATGCAGAAACTTTTTGGCGGTAATTTTTATGATTATCAGGTCAAAAACGGCTGCGGATATGAATTTGAAATGAGAAACGGAGAGATAGTTGATGATTATAGCCCAATCGGCTGCGGTTAGTATAGGTTTTGTGCTTGACGCAATATTCGGCGACCCCGATTTTAAACTGCACCCTATTCGACTTATAGGTTATTTGATTTCGTTTTTGGAAAAGGTTATGAGAAGAATTTTCACGAAAAACGAAAGGTTCGGCGGTGCGGTTATGGCGATATGCGTGCTTATTATATGCGGCGGTGTACCGTTTGCGATTTTGTTTTTTGCGTACAGATTAAATTACTTTTTCGGTATTGCGATTGAAAGCGTTATATGCTATTTTATGCTTGCGGCGAAGTCATTGAAACAAGCAGGTATGAGTGTGTATAAACCGCTCAAAAACGGTGACGTTGACGGCGCACGAAAAAGCGTTTCTATGATTGTCGGACGTGATACGGAAAGTCTTGACGACATTGGGATAACGAAAGCGGCTGTTGAAACCGTTGCGGAAAATACGTCTGACGGAGTTATTGCACCGCTCATATATATGGCAATCGGCGGCGGTGTGTTGGGTTGTATTTACAAGGCGATTAACACAATGGATTCAATGGTCGGTTACAAGAACGACAGGTACATAAATTTCGGCAGATTTGCCGCAAAGCTTGACGATATTGCAAATTATATACCGTCAAGAATTTCGGCATATTTGATGATTTTTGCATCAAAAATTATGGGCTATAATTCACGCAATGCGTACAGAATTTTTAAACGCGATTCACGCAATCACGCAAGTCCGAACTCGGCTCAGACGGAGTCGGTCGTGGCAGGTGCACTTGAAATTCAGCTTGCGGGTGATGCGTACTATTTCGGTAAGCTGTACAAAAAGCCGTTTATAGGCGATGGCATTAAGCCGATTAAATATGATAATATTGCAGATTCGATTAAACTTATGTATATGACGTCCGTAATTTCGGCGGTGCTGTTTGTCGGATTGAAAGTGGCGGTAGGTGTTGTATATGGTATATGAGCATGGCGGTGACATTTACAGAAATAAGGTGCGTCTTGACTTTTCGGTGAATACCAATCCGCTCGGAATGAGTGAAAACGTAAAAAAAGCGATTGCGGAAAATATCGAACAGTTCGGTATTTATCCTGACGCAATGTGTATAAATTTAAGAAATGCCATTGCGGAAAAAGAGCAGGTCGGCGTAGATAATGTGCTTTGCTCAAACGGTGCGGCGGAAATGATTTTTGCGGTCGTTCGTGCGGTTATGCCGAAAAAATCGCTTTTGTTGGCACCTACATTTTCAGAGTACGAGAGGGCATTAAAAAGCGTGGGTTCGCAAATTTGCTATTATTATTTGAAAGAAGAAAATGATTTTGAACTGCAAGATGATTTTATTGATTATCTTGATGATATTGATATGGTTTTCATATGCAATCCGAATAATCCTGTCGGAAAAATTGCAGATAAAAAAAAGGCTCAACATATTGCGGAGGTTTGCGGTGAAAGGGAAATCGTGTGCGTGTTTGACGAGTGCTTTATGGATTTGGCGGACGGATATTCGATGAAAGAAAAAGTACCTGTTATCAAGGCTTTTACGAAAACTTACGCAATGGCAGGATTAAGGCTCGGTTATATGATTGCCGATACTGATTTTGTATGTGACGTGCAAAGACAGCTGCCGATGTGGAATGTGTCGGCGGCGGCACAAATCGGCGGAATTACGGCGATTAATGATAATGATTATCTTGAAAAAGGTAAAAAAATTATAAGAGAAGAACGTGAATTTTTAATAGGCGAGCTTAAAAATTTGGGCTTTAAAGTATTTAATTCGGACGTAAATTTTATTTTATTTAAAGGCAGTGTCGGACTTGACAAGTCACTTTTAAAGCGAGAAATACTGATAAGGAACTGCGGAAATTTTAACGGTCTTGACGAAGGCTTTTACAGAATTGCAGTTAAAAAACACGATGAAAACGCGGAATTTATAAGAGAGTTGGGTGATATATGTGGCTAAAGCGATTATGATACAGGGAACAATGTCCAATGCGGGAAAAAGCATTATTGCGGCGGCATTGTGCAGAATTTTTAAGCAGGACGGCTTTAAGGCTGCACCGTTTAAGTCGCAGAATATGGCGCTCAATTCGTATATCACTGACGAGGGACTTGAAATGGGGCGTGCACAGGTCGTACAGGCAGAGGCGGCAGGCGTAAAGCCGTCTGTTTTGATGAACCCGATTTTACTTAAACCTACCAACGATAAAGGATCACAAGTTATTGTAAACGGTGAAGTTCAGGGCGATATGAATGCGGTGGACTACTTTAAATATAAGAAGAAACTTGTACCCGACATTATGAAAGCGTATAACAAACTGTCGGAAATGTACGATATAATCGTTATTGAGGGGGCGGGAAGTCCTGCGGAAATAAATTTGAAACAGGACGATATTGTCAATATGGGCATGGCGAAAATGGCTGACGCACCTGTTCTGCTTGTCGGTGACATTGACAGGGGCGGTGTTTTTGCACAGCTTTACGGAACTGTTATGTTGCTTGATGATGAGGAAAAGTCGAGAATTAAGGGGACAATTATAAATAAATTTCGCGGTGACGTGGAAATCTTGCGTCCCGGACTTGATATGATTGAAAATCTTACGAATGTACCTGTTGTCGGAGTTGTTCCGTACGGTCATTTTATGATTGACGATGAGGACAGCCTGTCGGAACGTTTTGAAAATAAGACTGTAAATGTGATTGATATTGCGGTTGTACGTTTTCCGCGAATTTCAAACTTTACCGATTTTAACGTGTTTGAATGCATAGACGGTGTGTCGGTAAGGTATGTTAATAATGTGAGTGAAATCGGTAATCCCGATATGATTATACTTCCGGGAAGTAAAAATACTGTTGCCGACCTTTTGTGGATGAGGGAAAACGGTATTGAGGCGGCGGTTAAAAAAAGTAAATGCCCTATTTTCGGTATATGTGGCGGTTATCAAATGCTTGGTGAAAAAATCACCGATACAGACGGCGTGGAAAACGGCGGAAGTGTTCGCGGTATGGGACTTTTGCCGATGAAAACGGAGTTTAAAACCGAAAAGACAAGAACGATAGTAAACGGTGTTTTTGAAAATATGACGGGGACACTAAAAAGCCTTAACGGCACTGAATTTGAGGGATATGAAATTCATATGGGTAAAAGTGAATTTAGTGTCCCTTATATGACGAAGCTGTCAAACGGCAAGCAAGACGGAATTTCACAAGGTGACGTTTACGGAAGTTATGTACACGGCATATTTGATAAGTGTGCCGATAAAATTGTCAAGTGTTTGTGTGACAAAAAGGGTATAGACAGTACAAAAATCAAGAGCATTGATATGGCGGAACTGAAAGAACGTGAATATGACAGGCTTGCCGATATGGTGCGTGAAAGTCTTGATATGGACTTGATATACAAAATTATTAACAAAGAGGTGTAGAAAATGATACACATATATTGCGGTGACGGCAAAGGCAAAACGACCGCTTCAATCGGTCTTGCGGTGCGTTGCGGCGGTTACGGTAAAAAAGTGCTTTTTATGCAGTTCTTAAAAGGCTCGTATACGGGGGAACTTGAAGTTTTGGGTAAGTGTGAGAATATAAAGGTTATGCGCTGTGACAAAAACTACGGCTTTTTCAGAAGTATGTCCGACAGTGACAAAGAAAATATCGTGAAATGCCATAACGAAAATTTACAGTATGCACTTGATAATATGAATGAATTTGATATGATAGTGCTTGACGAAATTTTTGCGTCATATAATTATGATTTGGTTGATAAGGCGAGTGTGAGAAATATTGTTGAAAATTACGGCGGCGAGCTTGTTATGACGGGCAGAAACCCTGATGAATGGTTTTGTGAAAGAGCCGACTATATTTCTGAAATTAAAAAGATAAAGCACCCATATGACAAGGGAATTGTTGCAAGAGAGGGGATAGAATATTAATGGAATTTGAAAACGTATTGCCTTCAGAAATCGAAAAGAGGAGTTTTGAAATCATAGAGAGCGAACTTCCGCACGATATAGAAAAAAAGATTAAACCGATTGTTAAACGTGTTATTCACACAACCGCCGATTTTGATTATCTTGACAATTTGTGTTTTTCGGAAAACGTGGTTGAGATTATAAAGAACGCGATAAAGAACGGTGCGGATATTGTAACCGATACGCAAATGGCACGTTCGGGAATAAACAAAAAACGTCTTGCGTCATACGGCGGAGAGGTGCATTGTTTTATGTCCGACGAGGACGTTGCAAAAGCCGCAAAGGAAAACGGCACTACAAGAGCCGTTGCGAGTATGGAAAAAGCGTCAAAACTTGAAAAAGACGTGATTTTTGCTGTGGGAAATGCACCGACCGCACTTATAGAACTTGACAAACTCATAAAGAACGGTCAAATTAATCCGATTGCGATAATCGGTGTACCTGTCGGCTTTGTGAATGTTGTGCAGGCAAAAGAATTGATTATGACATCGGGTGTGCCGTATATAGTCGCAAGAGGCAGAAAAGGCGGCTCAAATGTGGCCGCCGCAATCTGTAATGCAATTATTTATGATTTAAAAACCGATTGATTTAAGGCTGTCTTTAAGTGTTTTGGCACTGCTTCTAAGGCCCTGAAGTTCAATTTCGTTAAAAGGAACGTCAAGTATGCGTTCAACACCGTAACCCGAAACTTGTGTCGGAACGCTGAGCGAAATATCTTCAATTCCGTATTCGCCGTTTAAGACGCTTGAAATGGTGAGAACAGAATTTTCACCGCCGGAAATACATTCGACAATTCGTGCAACTGCTGTCGCTATTGCGTAGTAGGTTGCACCTTTTTTTTGTATAATTTCGTATGCGGAGTTTTTAACTTCGCTGTACATCGCTTGTAAATCTTCATCTGTACACTTGCCGTAATGCTCAAAAAAACTTTTCATACTCATACCGGCAATGTTTGTAATGCTCCATGCCGCAACTTCACTGTCACCGTGTTCACCGATAATGTATGTGTGGCAGTAACGCGCGTCAATTCCCGTATGTTTGCTGATAAGATATTTCAGTCTTGAAGTGTCAAGAACCGTACCCGAGCCGATAATTTGCTGTTTAGGAAGCCCCGAAAGTTTGTAGGTGACGTATGTCAGAATATCGACAGGGTTTGTGACGGTAAGAAGTATTACGTCTGTCGGCGCGTACTTCATAACATTTTCAACTATACTTTTAAAAATTTCGGTATTTCGTTTTAACAGGTCAATTCGTGTTTCGCCGACTTTTTGGTTTACCCCTGCTGTTATAACGACTATATCGGCGTCGGCACAGTCTTTCCAATCTCCGCTGTAAACGCTTACAGGCTTTAGAAAAGATGTGCCGTGAGCCATATCAAGAGCGTCACCGTCGGCTTTGTCTTTGTTTACGTCAATCAATACAATTTCTCTGAAAAAACCGTCAAGCATTATTGTGTATGCGGTCGTAGAACCCACAAAACCGGCACCAACTACTACTATTTTTCCTCTTAACATAAAAATTTCCGCCTTTCGTTTTGTGTTATTATTTGCAAGTATGATTAATTATATTCGGATAATTTTGCTTTTCTTAATTTATAAGTATTTCGTAGCGGACGATCATCGGTCGTCCGAAATAAAACATATAGGAAAAAAATTTAATTTTTTTACTATATGAAAATGTTGACAAAACGACAATATAGGAGTAAGATAAGGACATTAAAAATCCTATATCCCATAGGAAAAGTATGAATAACGAAGGAGGCAACGATTATGAGAGAAAATTTGAACAGAAAAAGCATGGTATATAGAAAGATGTGTTGCCGAATGTGTATGGCTCAGAGGTGATAAAAAAATAAATTTTATATTATAGCGAGGTAATGAATTTATGAAAAAGAAAATTTTTAGTATATTATTAACATCAATTTTGGCGGTAACGGTACTTGCAGGCTGCGGAAACAGTGCAGACACAAGTACAGAAAAGTCGGTTACGATAACGAACGTATCATACGACCCTACAAGAGAATTATACAGTGCGTACAACAAACTTTTCGCAGAGCATTGGAAAGGGCAAACAGGACAGGACGTTGAAGTTATACAGTCACACGGCGGCAGCGGTAAGCAAGCACTTGAAGTTGCAAACGGAAACGAGGCAGACGTTGTAACGCTTGCGCTTGAATATGACGTAAAGGCAATACAAGACGCAGGACTTATAGAGGACGGCTGGATAAATGAATTTGACAAAGACAGTTCGCCTTACACTTCAACAATCGTATTCCTTGTAAGAAAAGGCAATCCGCAAAATATCAAGGATTGGGGCGACCTTGTTAAAGACGGCGTCGGAGTTATAACACCTAATCCGAAAACTTCAGGCGGTGCAAGATGGAATTACCTTGCGGCTTGGGCATATGCCGATAAACTTTACAACGGTGACGAAACACAGATTGAGGCATTTATAAAGAAGTTATACGAAAACGTGCTTGTACTTGATTCGGGAGCAAGAGGTGCTACAACATCATTTGTTGAAAACAATCAAGGCGATGTACTTATCGCTTGGGAAAATGAGGCGTTCCTATCGGTTCAGGAAAATCCCGATGAATATGAAATCGTAACGCCGAGCATAAGCATTTTGGCTCAGCCGTCTGTTGCGGTGGTTGATGATGTGGTTGACCAAAGAGGTACAAGAAATGTTGCAACGGAATATTTAAGTTATTTATATTCCGATGAGGCACAGAGAATTGCAGGCGACAATTTCTACCGTCCGTCAAACCCTGATATATTAAACGAATATGCAGATACATTTGACCTTAACATAAATCTTGTAACAATACAAGACTTCGGCGGTTGGGACGAAGTACAGAAAAAGCATTTTGATGACGGCGGAGTATTTGACCGCATTTATGAAAAAACAGATAAGTAAAGAAGGAATGTAAATGAAAGCAAAGAAGAAAAGAGTAATACCCGGTTTCGGACTTTCAATGGGCGTGACAATTACAATATTGAGCTTAGTTGTTCTTATACCGTTGGCGGCACTTGTGATTTACACATCAAGAATGCACCTGAGCGATATTATCGAAACAATTACACGTCCGCGTGTTCTTGCAAGTTTTAAGGTAACTTTCCTCACTTCGCTTATCGCATCAATAATAAATTCGATTATGGGCGTCATACTTGCCTGGGTGCTTGTAAGATATGATTTTCCGTTTAAACGTGTTCTTGACGGAATGATTGAACTTCCGTTCGCACTTCCGACAGCTGTTGCCGGTTTGGCTCTTACAAACCTTACAACAGAAGAAGGACTTATAGGAAAATTATTCGCACCGTTCGGTATAAAAATAGCACATACAAGAATCGGAATCGTAGTGGCGCTTATATTTATCGGCATACCGTTCGTTGTAAGAGCGGTACAGCCTGTACTTGAAAAGCTTGATCCGTCATATGAGGAGGCGGCAGGGGCGCTTGGTGCAAACAGAGGAACGATATTTCGTAAAGTAATTTTACCGGAAATAATTCCTCCCGCACTTACAGGCTTTGGCTTGGCACTCGGAAGATGTATAGGAGAATACGGCAGTGTAATTTTTATAGCAGGCAACAAGCCTTATGAAACGGAAATAACACCGCTTATAATTATGTCGGAATTACAGGACTTTGACTATAACAGTGCAACGGCAATAGCACTTGTGATGCTTGCATTCTCATTTGCAATATTGTTCATTGTAAATCTTATTCAGGCGAGAAACACAAAAATATTAAAAGGAGGAAGATAGTATGCAGAAAAATGAAGGCAGTAAGGTTGTTAAATGGATATTAATTGCCGTCAGCGTATTATTCGCATTTGTATTCTTAATTCTTCCGCTTTATACGGTTATATCCGTTGCACTTCGTAACGGTGGAGGCAAATATTTTCAGTACATAACCGATAAAGATACGATAAGCGCGGTAAAACTTACCGCAAAAGCAACTTTGTCGGCACTTGTTGTAAACACATTCTTCGGACTGTTTGCGGCATGGTTCTTGACAATGTTCCGGTTTAAAGGCAAAAAGGTTTTGACAACTCTTATTGATATTCCGGTAACGGTTTCACCCGTTATAGCAGGTTTGATATTCATATTGGTATTCGGCAGACAAAGCGTGCTTTATCCTTATTTACAGCAAGCCGGTATAAAAGTAGTGTTTGCCGTACCGGGAATTATATTGGCAACGATATTTGTAACGTTTCCGTTTATATCAAGAGAAATTATACCGATACTTGAGGAACAGGGCACAGAGGAAGAAGCGGCGGCACTTATGGGTGCAAGCGGATTTACTATTTTCAGAAAAGTAACATTCCCTCATATAAAATGGGCATTGCTTTACGGAGTGGTACTCTGTACGGCAAGAGCGATGGGTGAATTCGGTGCTGTATCAGTCCTTTCGGGACATTTGAGAGGTAAAACGAATACGCTTCCGTTACAGGTTGAAATACTTTTCGGCGACAATAAATATGTACCGGCATTTGCGGTAGCGTCAATACTTGTGATTTTGGCAGTGATTATTTTGATAATCAGAAGTGTTGTTGAATACAAAGGAAAGAAGGCGGAATAGAGTGTACGTTGAATTAAAAAATATAAACAAAAACTTCGGCGATTATAAAGCGTCGGACAATGTCAACTTCGGCGTTGAAAAGGGTAAACTTATCGGTCTTTTAGGTCCGAGCGGCAGCGGTAAGACAACTATTCTGCGAATGATTGCGGGTCTTGAGACTCCGGACAGCGGCGATATTATAATCGACGGTGTGAGAGTAAACGACATTGCGGCAAGCAAGAGAGGGATTGGCTTTGTATTTCAGAATTACGCACTGTTTCGATATATGACGGTGTATGACAATATCGCATTCGGTCTTAGAGTTCAGAAAGCCGATAAAAAGAAGATAGACGAGAGAGTAAGAGAACTTATTAAACTTATAGGTCTTGAGGGGTTGGAAAAACGTTATCCGAGTCAGCTTTCGGGCGGTCAAAGACAGAGAGTGGCATTCGCAAGAGCGCTTGCACCTAATCCACAGCTTTTACTTCTTGACGAACCGTTTGCGGCGATTGACGCAAAGGTAAGAAAAGAGCTTAGAAGCTGGCTTAGAGAAATGATTGAAAAGCTTGGAGTTACAAGTATATTCGTAACCCACGACCAAGATGAGGCAATCGAAGTTGCAGACGAAATTATAATAACAAATAAGGGTAGAATTGAACATACGGGAACACCTATTGAAATTTATCACAATCCGAAAACAGCATTTACGGCATCGTTTTTCGGAGAAACAACATTCGTTGATGATTATTCAAAGTTTCATAATTTTGAGCATATTGAAAATGTCGAAAAAGCAATCGTAAGACCTGAATTTGTTAAAGTGACAAAGAAAAATGAAGTACAGAAATACAAAAGCTCCGCATCTCACGGAGTTGCGAAAAATGTATTGTTCAGAGGCGACAGTATAGAAGTGGTCGTAGACGTGGACGGTACGGAACTTAAAGCCAGACGCGGTCTTGACGAACAGGCGATTGAAGTCGGTGAAGAAGTTGATGTATTCTTGTACAGAATATTTGTTACGGTAGGCGATAAGGCATACTTGCTTGACAATAAATCAATTTCGGAGGATTCATTGGTAATCTGATAAAAGAGGTGTTTATATGACAAATATATTGAAAACCGAAAGATTAAAAACAGATATTTTAATTATAGGCGGCGGTACTGCCGGTTGCTATGCGGCGGTTACTGTCGCAGAACATTCCGATGCTAAGGTGCTTATATGTGAAAAGGCACATATAAAGAGAAGCGGCTGTCTTGCCGCAGGCGTCAACGCACTTAACGCATACATAACAGATGGACGTGTTCCGCAGGATTACGTTGATTATGCAAAAAAGGACGCGGACGGAATTGTCAGAGAAGATTTACTTCTTACAATGTCCGAAAAGCTGAATGAAGTCGTAGACAGACTTGAAAAACTCGGACTTGTTATTTTGAAGGACGAAAACGGAAAGTATGTGACAAGAGGTAACAGAAACCTTAAAATCAACGGTGAAAATATAAAGCCTATTTTGGCAGAGGCGGCATTGCAAAAAGAAAATGTATCGGTACTTAATCGTGTAAATATTATTGATTATGCGGTTGAGGGTAACAGGATAAAGGGTGCATACGGTATAGGTATTGAAAACGATACGTTTTACATAATCGAGGCGAAAGCGGTTATAATCGCAACAGGCGGTGCGGCCGGCCTTTACAAGCCGAATAATCCCGGATTTTCACGTCATAAAATGTGGTATCCGCCGTTTAATACGGGTGCCGGATATGCAATGGGTATAAAAGCCGGTGCGGAAATGACGACATTTGAAATGCGATTTATAGCACTTCGCTGTAAAGATACAATCGCCCCGACAGGTACTTTGGCACAAGGTGCGGGTGCAAAGCAAATAAATTCGCTCGGTGAGGTTTACGAAACAAAATACGGTCTTACAACCTCCGAGAGAGTGTACGGAACGGTGAATGAAAATATTGAGGGCAGAGGTCCTTGCTATCTTCGTACAGAGGGTATATCCCAAGAGGCAAGCGAGGATTTGAAAAAGGCTTATCTGAATATGGCACCGTCACAGACTCTTAAATGGATTGAAAGCGGTAAAAATCCGTCGGAGCAAAATGTTGAGATAGAGGGTACAGAGCCTTATATCGTAGGCGGTCACACCGCAAGCGGTTATTGGGTGGATACAAAGAGAAGGACTACCGTAAAAGGCTTGTATGCCGCAGGTGACGTTGCAGGCGGTTGTCCGCAGAAATACGTTACAGGTGCTTTGGCAGAGGGTGAAATCGCGGCACTTACCGCAATTTCTGAACTTGGCGAAATAAGTGCGATTGACGAAAGTGACATTGAACGTCACCTGTCGGAAGTGACAGATTTCCTTTACGGAAACATTGACGGAACATTCACGACAGAACAGCTTGAAGAGGCAATGCAGACCGTTATGGATTCGTATGCAGGCGGTATCAAGACAAATTATCGCTTTAATGAAAAACAGCTTGACATAGCCGATACGAAAATCCGTCAAATCTATCAGCTTTCAGAAAAACTTCACGCAGAAGATTTTCAGGAGCTTATGTATATATACGAACTTCGTGAAAGACTTGTCGTTGCAAGGAGTGTTATAGCACACCTCAAAGCGAGAAAGGAAACACGCTGGCACAGTTTTGCGGAAAATCTTGATTATCCGAATAAGGATAACGAAAACTTTAATAAATACGTCAATTCACGTCTTAAAGACGGTGAAATAGAAATTATACTTCGTGACCTTGTGGAAGGGGGCAGAACATATGAGCATAATGATTGATAAAAGCAAATGTATAGGTTGCGGAAAATGCTGTATGGTATGTCCGGGAAGTCTTATAAAAAAGGACGGAGATAATAAAGCATTTATAAAGTACCCGAAAGATTGCTGGGGCTGTACTTCCTGTATCAAGGAATGTCCTATGCACGCAATATCGTTTTATCTTGGTGCGGATATAGGCGGTATGGGAAGTAAGGTACATACAGAGGAAAACGGCGATATTTTGAAATGGGTAATTGAAAAATATGACGGCACGGTTTCCGAAATAGACATAGACAGAAAAGAATCAAATAAGTATTAAGGGACACTAAAAGGAGGGACACTAAATGAGTGAATTATCACATCTTGATGAGCTTGAAGCAGAAGCAATATATATTATAAGAGAGGTAGCGGCAGAGTGTGAAAAGCCTGTAATGCTATACTCAATCGGTAAGGACAGTTCAGTAATGCTGCACCTTGCAATGAAGGCGTTTTATCCTGAAAAACCGCCGTTCCCGTTTATGCATATAGACACAACTTGGAAGTTTAAGGATATGATTAAATTCCGTGACGATACCGCAAAGAAACTCGGTATTGAAATGATTGTGTATTCAAATGAGGAAGGTATAAAGCAAGGTATCAATCCGTTTGACCACGGTGCGGCTTATACTGATATAATGAAAACGCAGGCATTAAAGCAAGCACTTACAAAGTACGGCTTTACAGCGGCATTCGGCGGCGGCAGACGTGATGAAGAAAAATCGCGTGCAAAGGAAAGAATTTTCTCATTCAGAAATGAGGCACAGGCTTGGGACCCTAAAAACCAACGTCCTGAAATGTGGAAACTTTACAACACTAAGATTAACAAGGGCGAAAGTATGAGAGTATTCCCAATTTCAAACTGGACAGAAAAAGATATTTGGCAGTATATCAAGCGTGAAAAGATTGATATTGTACCGCTTTACTTCGCGGCAAAAAGACCTGTTGTTGAACGTGACGGTAATCTTATAATGGTTGATGACGACAGATTACCTCTAAAAGAGGGAGAAGTGCCTGAATACAAATCAGTAAGATTCAGAACACTTGGCTGTTATCCGCTTACAGGCGGTATAGAATCGACTGCCGATACGCTTGACGAAATTATTGAAGAAACACTAAGTGCGGTATCTTCCGAAAGAACTTCAAGAGTTATAGACAATGAGGCGGCAGGAAGCATGGAACGCAGAAAAAGGGAGGGTTATTTCTAATATGAACGGATTACTTAAATTTATAACTTGCGGAAGCGTTGACGACGGTAAGTCAACACTTATAGGACATATCCTTTACGACTCAAAACTTCTTTATGCTGATCAGGAGAAAGCGTTGGAGCTTGACAGTAAAGTCGGCAGCAGAGGCGGAGCGATTGACTATTCACTTTTACTTGACGGACTTATGGCCGAAAGAGAACAAGGTATAACGATTGACGTTGCATACCGCTATTTCACAACTGACAACAGAAGCTTTATCGTTGCCGATACACCCGGACACGAAGAATATACAAGAAACATGGCAGTAGGTGCGTCATTTGCGGACTTGGCTGTAATTCTTATCGACGCGTCACAAGGCGTGCTTGTTCAAACAAGACGTCATGCGAGAATTTGTAAGCTTATGGGTATACGTTACTTTGTGTTTGCCGTAAATAAGATGGACCTTGTAAAGTATGATAAAAATGCTTATGATAAAATCGTAGGACAGATTGAAGAATTGAAAAACGAATTGTCACTTGAAAACGTTAAGATAATTCCATTGTCTGCAACAGAGGGTGACAACGTAACGGTTAAATCGGAAAACATCACTTGGTATGACGGCGAACCGCTTTTGGAATATCTTGAAAATGTAGATATAAGCGAAGAAAATGCGGAACAGGGATTTTATCTCCCTGTACAGAGAGTCTGCCGACCGAACCACACATTCAGAGGTTTTCAAGGTCAGATTGAATCGGGCAGCATAAATGTCGGTGACGAGATTACAACATTGCCGAGCAATGAAAGTGCTCATGTAAAAGAAATTTATGTAGGTGACAAGAAGTCAGAAACTGCATTTAAAGGTCAGCCTGTCACAATTACTCTTGACAAAGAAGTTGACGTTTCAAGAGGGTGTGTGCTTGTAAAGGGTACAAACCTTGCACCTTATAAGCGTCTTACAGCGTCACTTTTGTGGATGGACGATGAGCCTTTGACAGTCGGAAAAGACTATCTTGTAAAGATTGGTACAAAGACAATCGCAGGTATAGTCGCAGGTATTGATTATGCGATTGACGTTAATACAGGTGAGCATATCAATGCGGAAACAATAGGCAAAAACGGTATTGCGGTATGCGAAATTTTGCTTACAGAGGCTGTTGTTGCAGACTTGTTTGAAGAACACAGAACACTCGGTGAATTAATTCTTATCGACCGTGTGACAAATATGACTTCGGCTTGCGGTGTTGTTGACGAACTTAAAGAAAAGGGCGGTTCTTTCTCGGACAGAGCATCGTTTAAGTTTGAAAACCTTGAGGCAAGAGGCGATATTTTTGAAGAATTCTATTACGATCCACAGAGCTTGTCAGTACTTAAATATCAACCTGTTGACAAGACTTATACTGTCGGTGACAAAATTCCGACAGAGGGTGAAAGCTATAAATATCCTGACAGCTTTGATATAATTGTACTTCGTGACGGAGTTACGGTTAAAGTCAGAAATAAGAAGATAGGCGATATTATCGAAACAAAGAATTATGAATACGACGGTTACCCTGTCATTAACGGACGCGGTTTTGAAATTAAGGCTGATTCAAGAGAAAAAGTTGTGAACTTCCTTAGGGAATATGCAACAAGAGATGACGAAAACAAATTCTTTGAAAAATGGTTAAACTTTAATACATACAGAAAAGTTACCGTAAAATAAAAAATAAAGGCTGTCGGCGAAATGCCGACAGCCTTTTGTATTACATAATTTTAGCGGAAACAAGTTCTTTTTCATTATCCGAAACAAATTTTGAAAAAACGTAAAGCATTGCAAGAAGTGCTTTATCGTCGATTTCATCACATGAAATTTTGTGATTTGTAATCAAACCTTTGAGTTTGTTATTTATCAGAATATCGAATTTATTGAATTTACTTCGTCTTATACAAAGTTCACCGAAAAAGCTTTCAGCCTCAATATAAAATTCAATCGGGGGTGTTACGAAAATATCGTAAAGCTTCTTTAAAGCAGAGCCGTTTGTTTCGGTGTCGTTCCATTTGTAGTCTGCCCATGCGTAAAATTCGTTTTGTGTTTCGTGTTCGGTAAAGACGTATTTAATGCGTTTGTCGAGAGGTTTAGGGTCGATTTTTACGGAATAAACAATTTCACCGCTGCTGTTACAGACAGAATATTCACCGTATGTTTTCAGGTTTTTCTTTATTATAAATTCTGTTTGATTTTCGGTATTTAATATATATGATTTAAAAAATATTTTCTTTATCTTCAATTCCATAAAACAACAACTCCGTTCGTAAAAATTGTTTTTATAAAATTATATAATATATACGGTTAAATGACAATACAAAAAAATTAAAAAAATTTCCTATATTAAATTGACAATAAAAAAAATATGTGTTATGATTAAACCTATCGGATAAGTATGATATAAAAATACGGTGTGAGAAGGGGATTATATGTACAAGGTATTGCTTGTTTTTAAGGATGAAAATATTGCTGAAAAGATAAAAAGAATGAATATTTGGGGCGAAAATTCGGAATTTGAAATATCGGCGGTCGCAAAAGACGGTGCGGCGGCTTATGATGAGGTTAAAAAACAGCACTATGATTTGGCAGTCATGCAAACGGATATTGACGGAATGGACGGACTTCAGCTTTTAAGGCACATCAGAGGTGAAAGGCTGTGTTCTTGCGTGGTGCTTTTCAGCAGTGAGCCGAATTTTGAAAACGCAAGACAGGGTATAATTTACGGTGCGTTTGATTATCTTACAGAGCCTTTGACTGAAAAGTCGTTCTGTTCGATTTTCGACCGCATAGAGAACAGAACTGACAAGAAGGAAGAAGTTTATCATTCCGAAGAAATACTCAGTTGTATAGAACAGCACGGCGGCAATCTTGAAAAACAGCTTGCCGATACACGCACTGATATATACAATATTGCTACAGATAACGTGCTTGCGGAAAATGCGGTTATCAGCACATACGACAATGTTGTAAACGAACTTTTCAAGCAAAACGAATGGCTTGATTTGTATATTCCGCATATTGATGTCAAGGAGTATGTGGGGATAGAGAGAACCGAGGACGCCGAAAGGACGGTTATCGAAACTGCAAACGAAGTGTGGGAATTATATCCCAAAGTTCAAAATCCGCAAATGCAGGATGTTATATTATACATATTGAACAATCCGGAAAGTGACCTGAAACAAAAGACTATTGCGTCTAAGCTGTATATGAACAGTTCGTATTTAAGTACGGTGTTCGCAACACAGACAGGTATGCGCTTTGTGGATTATATCACAACTGTACGCTTAAAACGTGCAGGGTGGTTACTGAAAAATACGGAAATGAAAATTACCGAAATCGCATTAAGACTTGATTATAAGGACGTCGGATATTTTTCGCAACTTTTCAAAAAGCAATACGGCATTGTTCCGTCACAGTACAGGTTGCCGGATAATTATAATTATCAGATTTAAACTTGTATAAAGACGGATTTAATAGTATAATGTTACTAAAAAAGAAAAAAAGGGGCGAATTAATGAAACTGAAAAACATATTGATTTTAATACTTTGTATAGTACTTTGTCCGCCGATAGTAATGGCGGTAAGTGACAATACGGTGTACACCGAATTTACCGGCGGAAACAGTTCGAGCACAGGAAGCGGAACAGAACAATCGCCTTATAATCTGTTTGAGGACGCATTAAATGCCGTTGAGGACGGCGGTACAATATGTGTCGGCGAAAAAGGCGCATTTGTAAACAGCAGTGACGATAAACCGCTTGTAATAAACAAAAATGTTACAATCACTTCAAAAAGCGATACCGCACCGGAGATTTCAATACGCAAAGCGGGTGTGGTTTTGGGCGGAAACGTGAGTTTTAAAAATGTGGTTTTGTCGCTTGTAAACGGCAATCACGCACTGATTGCGGCAAACGGATATACACTTACGCTTGACAATGTTACATATTTTCAAAATACAAGGGAAGTACATATTGTAGGCGGTACTTTGTACGATAAAAACGGTGTGAGCCTTAGTCCGACGGTCGGAGAAAAAAGCAAGATAGTTTTAAGCGGTAATAAAACGCATTTCGGAAATATCTATGCCGGAAGTATCAACGGCAGTTTTGATAAAGATGTTGAAATTGATATAAACGGTGTGACGGGTAAAAATATCGGTAAGGTGTATTCTTGCGGAGCGAAAGAAGGTTATTATAATTCCGATAATTTCCTTGATCCGAATAATGAGCCGACCGCACCGACTGCCGGTTCGACAGTGTACGGTGTGACGGGTAATGTGAATATTAATTTGAGCAACAGTTCTATTTGTGAGATTGACGGCGACTGCGGTAGCGGCAGAGCAAATGTCAGTGTGGTAACGGAGTATCAGTACAGCAGTGCAATGAAAAATATAGGTTTGCTTACGGTGGACAGCGGAATGCTTGAACTTACCGAGATTAATGACGATGTCAACGTAAAGATTAATTCAAACGGAATTTTGGATATGTCAAACTTGGGTGAATGCAGTGTAAATGATTTTTACGGCGGAGGTACACTTGTTTTGGCAAAGGACGGATTGCTTACGGTAAACGGTACATTAAGCGGTGTGACAGAATTTCAAACTTCGGGCGGAGTAAATTCTTCGGGTATTGCCGAGTATGACAGATTATATATTAAGACATCAAAAGGTGACGGAAGTTTTACTTTCAATCCGTATGCCACTCAATCGCATATGACGCTTGACAAGACGGTGGACGGCTTTAAGACGAGCAGTAAAACGGAAGAATCTGTTGTTTTGAAAAGTTTTGGGATAACAGGAAGTGAGTTTAATGACACTTCACTTGAAGTTAATCAAGGCTATTTTGATATTCCGATTGAAACGGAATTTGAGGGCAGCGGTTTTTATGATATAAGTATGGTACCGCTTGTTTATACCGTTTCGTATAACGGTGAAACGTACGGCCCGAGAAATTCGACATTGACAGATGACGGGAATTATGAGGGTGATTTTAAGGAACTTAATATGTGCTTTGCACCGATAACGGACAATATAAGTGTGACGAAATATTCGTCAACGATTGGATTCATGGATGATATTGCAGAGGGCGTGTATGATGTAACGGTTACTGCACCGACTGCAAGCGGAAATGTTGAACGTAGCTTTAAACTGATTGTCGGAGATGTGACACCGACAGCAACACCAACCGCCGAACCAACGGCAACACCGACAGCAACACCAACACCAACAGTCGAACCAACGGCGACACCGACAGCAACACCAACAGCCGAACCGATGGCGACACCGACAGTTAAGCCGACCGCCGAACCGACGGCAACACCGACAGCAACACCAACAGCCGAACCGACGGCGACACCGACAGTTAAGCCAACGGCCGAAACAACGGCGACACCGACAGTTAAGCCAACCACAGAACCGACTGCAACACCGACAGTTAAGCCGACCGCCGAACCGACGGCAATACCGACTGTAAGCAACAAAGTTGAGTTTACAAAAGACGGTGACAGGGTTAATGCGAAAATTATATTAGACAAGCAAGTGTCGGCGGAAAATATAAAAATGTATGTTGTATACAAAGAAAATGATGTTTTGAAACGAGTTGAAACGGTGAACGTAAATGATGATTTTACGGCAGAATTTACAATACCGAATGAACTGAAAAATACAGAAATATCGGTTTATATATGGAACGACAAAATGAACCCGTATATGGATATACAAAAAGTGACGACCGAGCAGTCGTCACTTTTTTAATTTGATGAATATTTGTTTATTTAGTGCGAAAATTCCGCATTTATATTTGAATTTCATACTTGTATTTTTAAAAACAAGTTTTCGGTACATCAAACGAAATTGATTATAAAGCTCTTTGATTTTATCGCTTTCTCCTAAAATGCCGTAACCTTTAATGATACTGTACATTGCCATAGAAAGAGCCTTTTCGGCGAGGGTGTATTCTTTTTTGTTAAAGAAAAATTGACAACGGTCAAGCATACCTTCGGCGGCGTTTAGGTTTTCGGTTTTAAACTGCGTGTGCATAATACTGCCCTCACGCTGAAGATAAAAATAAAGCGGTTTTTTTGAAACTGCGATTTTGCTGCATTGACTTATTATTTGATGTACGGCAAATTCGTCCTCATGCAACGTATTAAGCGGAAAACGAACATTATTCCAAAGATGACTTTTATATAACTTTGCCCACAAGGTGACGTAATAAATTCTTGTGTCGGTGTAAAAATAATTCCAAAATGTATCGGTTGATATAATTCCGTCTGTGACAGTTACGTTTTCCTGCGGAGAGAGATTGCCGTTTTCCTCTACACTGGTGTAACCGCACATTGCTATATTGGTATCACCGATATTTTCTGAAAGAAACTCAATCATATTCGGTTCGATATAATCATCGGAATCGACAAACGTTATATAATCGCCGTGCGTATTGTCAAGACCGATGTTTCGTGCGGAAGACACACCTCCGTTAGGCTGGTGGATTACCGTAATTCTGTTGTCTTTTTCGGCAAGACTGTCGCATATTTGCGGTGAATTATCCGTTGAGCCGTCATCAATAAGTATTATTTCGAGATTTTTATATGTTTGGTTAAGTATGCTCATAACGCATTTTTCGATATATTTTTCAGTGTTGTATACAGGCACTATAACGCTTATCAATTTCATATTTTCCACCTACCTTTTATAATTAAGATTATAACTGATTATAATAATTAAGTCAACAAAATCATAAATATAACACACACAATGAAATACAGAAAGGATATGAATATATTATGTTTCGAGGGTATAATTTAAAACAAAAAGAAGTTGTGAATATAAAGACGGCAGAGCGGCTTGGACGCATCAGTGACGTGGAGATAAGCGAGAGTACGGGGAACATCGAAGCTATAATAGTTCCGCGAAAAGGGTGCTGTTTGGCAAGGCTTTTCGGAGGGGGTGAACTTGTCATTCCGTGGAGCGCTATTGAGGTGGTCGGGGAAGATTTGGTTCTTGTGCGATTTTTTGATATTGATAATGAAAAATTATCTTGAAAAAAATTATCGAATAGTATATAATAATACCATAAATACTATACATAAAGGAGAAACACAAATGAGATGTCCATATTGCGGATTTGCCGAAAGTAAGGTCATTGATTCAAGACCTACCGAAGAAAGCAATTCCATCAGAAGAAGACGTGAGTGCTTAAAATGTCAAAAGCGTTTCACTACATACGAAAAGCTTGAGGCGATTTCGCTTGCGGTTATAAAGAAAGATCAGTCACGTCAGCAGTATGACAGAGGAAAAGTGTTAAAAGGAATAATTACGGCTTGCGAAAAACGTCCTATATCTCTATCGCAAATGGAACAGATTGCGGACGATATTGAAAGCGAATTGTATCAGTCAATGACGCGTGAAATCGAAAGCACCGCTATCGGTGAAAAGGTTATGGAAAAGCTTAAAAAACTTGATGAAGTTGCTTATGTACGTTTTGCGTCTGTATACAAAAGTTTTGATGATATAGATACGTTTATGGCAGAATTGCAGGGACTTATCGATGATAAAAAAGATTGATTTGCATACGCATTCAACTGCGTCCGACGGTACGTTTACTCCGTCGGAGGTTGCGCATAAAGCACATAAAACAGGACTCAGTGCCGTCGCACTTACAGACCACGATACGATAAACGGACTTGCCGAGTTCAAACGTGCTTGCGGTGAATACGGAATTGAGGGTATATCTGGCGTTGAAATAAGTGCAAAGTACGAAAAAGAAATGCACATAGTCGGCTTGTTTATTGATGAAAACGATACTGAACTTGCCGAAAAACTTGACGAACTAAAAAATGCAAGAGAAGTGCGTAACAAAAAAGTACTTGAACTTGTGAACGGGCAAGGTATGGAAATATCGGTTGACGATATACTGTCGCAAAAAGACGGTGCAACGCTTTTGAATACAGGCAGAGCACATATTGCCCATGCTATGGTGAAGAAGGGATATGTTGCGTCAGTAGACGAGGCATTCAAAAAGTATCTAGGCAAGGGTATGAGCTGTTATGTTCCGCGAAAAACGTATTCGCCTAAAGAAAGTATTGAAATGATTAAAAATGCAGGCGGTTTGGCGATTTTGGCACACCCTGTTTATATTACGGAAGATTACGACAAATTGTATTCACTTTTGAAACAATTAAAGGAATACGGACTTGACGGTACGGAATGTTTATATAACTGCTATTCCGAAGAATTTTCAAAAATGTGTTTTGATATATGCGATAAATTAGGACTTGTAAAGTCCGGCGGAAGTGATTTTCACGGCGGTAATAAGCCTGATGTGGAGCTTGGAAAAGTTTCGGGCGGTTATGTGCCTTATGAATTTTTGCTGAATATGAAAGAACAAAGGGGTCTAATGTAATAGACCTCTTTATTTGTAAGAAAGGACTTGATAAAATGGAACGAACTATTGCGGCAATTTCCACTCCGCAGGGTAACGGCGGTATAGCTGTTATAAGAATAAGCGGTAATGACGCTATTAAAGTTGCGGACAAGGTTTTCTTCGGAAGTAAAAAACTTGCCGATTGCGATACACATACCGTTCATTACGGTTTTATAAAAAATGAAAAGGGCGAAAAGGTTGACGAAGTGCTTGCAACGGTTATGCTTGCACCGAAAACTTTTACGCGTGAAGATGTTGTGGAAATCAGCACTCACGGAGGAAGTACAGCGTCAAGAGCGGTACTTGATACGATTATAAGAGCAGGCGCGTATATGGCAGAGCCCGGTGAGTTTACGAAACGTGCATTTTTGAACGGACGTATAGATTTGTCACAGGCAGAGGCGGTAATTGATATTATAAATTCAACAAACGAACTTGCACAGCGAAATGCACTTTCACAGCTTGAGGGTTCACTTTCAAAAGAAATCGAAAATGTAAGAAATGAGCTTGTTCACCTTGCCGCACAAATGCAAGTCACGATAGATTATCCGGATGAAGATTTGGAGGATATTACGACTGACGATATAAGAAATGTTGCGCATGACTGCAAAAACAGAGTGAATAAACTTTTGTCAACCGCCGACAGCGGTAAAATATTGCGTGACGGTATAAAGACGGTTATAGTAGGCAAACCGAACGTTGGTAAATCGTCACTTTTAAATTCGCTTGCAAGAGAGGAAAGAGCGATTGTTACCGACATTGCGGGAACAACACGTGATGTTATAGAGGAATATATCAACCTTGACGGAATACCTCTTATGCTTATCGATACGGCAGGTATAAGAAATACTGATGATACGGTTGAAAAAATCGGCGTTGAAAAGTCGATTAAATCTATTGAAAAGGCTGACCTTGTTGTCGTTATGATAGACGGCAGCGGATTTTTCGGTGATGAGGACGTGGAAGTTCTGCATGCGACCAAAAACAAAAAACGAATTGTTCTTATCAACAAAACCGACCTGGGTCAAAGCAAATATGTTGAGGCGGTTAAGGCAAAGGCAAACGGCAGTGTTGTTATTGAAGTGAGTGCGAAAACGGGTATGGGACTTGATATTCTTGCCGATGAAATCCGCAAGGTTTATAATTTCGGCGAGCTTGCAAGAGAGGACAGTGCCGTTATAACAAATATGCGTCACAAGACGGCGCTTATAAAAGCAGGCGAAGCACTCGGACGGGTTGTTGAGGCTATTGATATGAATATGCCGTCTGATATTGCATCGATTGATATTAATATCGCCATTGACGCACTTGGCGAAATTACGGGCGAAACTGTGTCGGACGATATTGTTACGGCGATATTCCACAGCTTTTGCGTGGGTAAATAGTCGAGTGAAATTGTTAGAAAATTCACAAGCCAAAATAAAGCAATTTTTTAAGATATTTACTTGAAAAAGATGAAAAAAAGGTATATAATAAAAAGAGGTAAAAAATTATAAAGAGAAAAAGGAGTTTTGTGTAATGAGTACATTCATAGAACAATTAAAGGAAAGAGCCAAAAAGGACATCAAAACTATCGTTCTTGCAGAGGGCGAAGAAATCAGAACTTTGAAGGCTGCTGAAATGGTAAAAAAAGAGGGCTATGCAAAGATTATTCTTGTAGGTAACCCTGACAAAATAAAGACAATGGCTGCCGCTGAAAATCTTGATATTGACGGTATCAAAATTGTTGACAGCGAAAACAGTGAAAAGAACGAAGAATACGCAAACGTATTCTATGAATTGAGAAAGAAAAAGGGCATTACACCTGAACAGGCTGCCGAAACAATCAAAGATCCGTCATATTATGCGGTAATGATGGTTAAACAAGGTGATGCTGACGGTATGGTATCGGGTGCTATTCACTCATCAGCCGACACAATTCGTCCGTCACTTCAAATTCTAAAGACTGCACCGGGTACAAAGCTTGTATCTGCATTCTTTATTATGAATGTTCCTAACTGCGAATACGGTCACAACGGTACATTTATTTTCGGTGACTGTGGTCTTAACCAAGATCCGACTGCTGACGAAGTAAGTGAAATCGCTATTTCATCAGCTGCATCATACAAACAGCTTATCCAAGACGAACCGAGAGTTGCAATGCTTTCATATTCTACATACGGCAGTGCAAAGAGTGCCCTTGTTGACAAAATGCAAGAGGCTACAAAGCTTGCAAAGGAAAAGGCTCCTGAATTAAAGCTTGACGGTGAACTTCAGCTTGACGCCGCTATCGTTGACAGTGTTGCTAAGTCGAAAGCTCCTTCATCAGACGTTGCAGGCAGTGCGAATGTACTTATTTTCCCTAACCTTGACGCAGGTAACATCGGTTACAAACTTACTCAAAGACTTGCTAAGGCCGAAGCTTACGGACCTATTCTTCAAGGTATCGCAAAGCCTGTAAACGACCTTTCAAGAGGCTGCAGTGCGGAGGACATTGCAGGAGTAGTCGCTATAACCGCAATCCAAGCACAGTCTTAAGCGGTATATCACGCACCTCTCGCATTTTTTGTTCGCCTTGCGTACCGGCGTACGCGACGGCAACCAAGAAAAAGCGATATGCACGCAATCTACCGCTTAATACCAAGCGGTTACATTAAGTGGTTTGTGTTATAAATTAATAAAAAATGAAAGGAATTTTAATATGAAAATATTAGTTATAAATGCGGGTAGTTCATCATTGAAGTACCAGCTTATAGATATGGACAACGAACAAGTTATGGCAAAGGGTCTTTGCGAAAGAATTGGTATTGAAGGTTCAAATCTTCAACACACAAATGTTGCAAAGGACGAAAAGACTAAGATTGAAAAGCCGATGAAGGATCACGGTGACGCAATTCAGATGGTTATTGACGCACTTGTTGATGAAAAAATCGGTGTTATCAAGTCAATGGACGAAATCGGTGCAGTCGGTCACAGAGTTGTACACGGCGGTGAAGAATTTGCAGGTTCATGCGTAATTACAGAAGCAGTTATGAAAGCACTTGAAAAGTGTACACCGCTTGCTCCTCTACATAACCCACCGAACATTATCGGAATCAAGGCTTGCCAAAAGATTATGCCTAACACTCCTATGGTTGGTGTATTCGATACAGCATTCCACCAGACAATGCCTCCAAAGGCATATATGTATGCTTTGCCATATGAATACTACAAAAACTACGGTATCAGAAAGTATGGTTTCCACGGTACAAGCCACAAGTATGTTTCACAAAAGGCTGCTGAATTTTTAGGCAAGCCGGCAGAAGACCTTAAGATTGTTACTTGCCACCTTGGCAACGGCTCATCAATTACAGCTGTTGACGGCGGTAAGTGTATAGATACATCAATGGGATTCACTCCTCTTGACGGTGTGCCAATGGGTACAAGAACAGGTTCAATGGACCCTGCTGTCGTTACATATCTTATCAACCAAAAAGGTATGTCAGCTAAAGACGTTGACGCTCTTATGAACAAGGAAAGCGGAGTTTCGGGTGTTTCGGGCGTATCATCTGACTTCAGAGATTTGTCTGCTGCCGCTAAAGAAGGAAATGACAGAGCACAGCTTGCTCTTGATATGTTCTCATACCAAGTTAAGAAAGACATCGGTGCTTATGCTGCCGCTATGGGCGGTGTTGACGCAGTTGTATTCACTGCCGGCGTAGGTGAAAATGATGCGGCTACAAGATCAGCAGTTGTTGAGGGGCTTGACTTTATGGGTATCAAGATTAACGAGGACAAGAACGCTGCAAGGGGTACAGTTGATATTTCAGCTGACGATGCAACAGTTAAAACTCTTGTTATCCCTACAAACGAAGAACTTATGATTGCTATTGACACTAAGAGATTGGTTGAAAACAAGTAACTGAGAGCCTGGCGACAAAATGTCGCCAGCTCCAAAAATCACATCTTGCGATGTGATTTTTGAGTGTTTTCAGAGAAAAAATCTAAAGTTCCTCCAAAGTCGAAACTTTAGATTTTGAGTCCTTTCTGCCGCACATGTCGTCAGAAATGATTTTCAATGAGGGAGTATCGGAAAGACGTCCGACGCTCGTAGAGCGGTTTTGCCAAAGGCAAAACTACTGAAAAGGCACCTCAAACTCCCAAGAATAAAGTATACAAAACCACATGGTTTTGTATACAATTTGAATTAATATTGTTTTTTACGGAACATACTGTTTTAGTATGCTCCGTTTTTTTGTGTAAATAATTTGTCGAATTTTGTAGACAAATTATAGTAAAATAGTGTATAATAAGCCGTAGAATGAAGTAATGGCGGTGAAATAATGGACACAAACAATCACAAAGGTCACAGAAAAAGAATGCGTGAGGATTTTGAAAAAGGCGGTTTCAAAACGTGGCAGAAACATAAGGTTTTGGAGTATCTTCTCTACAACGTAATTCCGGTGGCGGATACGAATGATATAGCACATAATTTGATTAAAGAGTGCGGTGGATTTGTGAATGTGTTCCACACTTCTAAAAAACGTCTTATGAGCATAGACGGTGTAGGTGAAAAAACCGCCGATTACATATGTTCTCTCGGTGAATTTATACAGTATTACAATACGGAAAAATATAATACGGACGTGTTTGTTTTAAACAGTGAAACGAGTGAAAATTATTTGTGCAATCTGTTTGACGGCAAAAATCGTGAATGTTGTTATATGATTTGCCTTGATCCGAAAAACAGAATTATTAATCAGGAAATGCTTTTCGAGGGCAGTTTTGAAAGCGTTGAACTTGATGTTGCGAAGGTGCTTAGAAGTGCGGTTAAAAGTGACGCGTCACAGGTTGTATTTACGCACAATCACCCAAGCGGAATTTTAAAACCGTCAAATGCCGATTTGGTTACGACACAGGCTTTGGAGCATACGCTTTTTTTCGCCGGTATAAAAATGCTTGACCATATAATCGTGGCAGACGGCAAATGTATGAGTATTCTGCCGTATTTAAAAGGCAGCGGAATGAATGCGAAGATTAACAGAGAGATAAAGAAAAATAACAGACGATAAAAATGTTAGTGTTAATTTACACAAAAGAACTTTGATTAAAAAGGTCATATTTGGCGTTTGAAAACATTGACTTTATCACAGTGATATGGTAATATATTTTATTATAGATATTACTATAACAAAATACATATTATAATGAAAGAAAAATAAGGGAGGCATAAGAATGGCAAAGGTTGCAATAATGGGCTACGGTACTGTTGGAAGTGGTGTATACGACATAATTAAGACCAACAGTGACAAGCTCAGCCGCAGTGCGAATGGTGAAAGTGTGGATATAAAGTACATTCTTGACATTCGCGATTTTGACGACCATCCCGAAAAAGAACTTTTTACAAAAGAATTCAATGACATACTTAACGATGACGAAGTAAGCGTTGTTGCGGAAGTTATGGGAGGACTTCACCCTGCATATGAATTTACAAAAAGTCTTCTTGAAGCGGGAAAGAGCGTTGTAACGTCTAACAAGGAGCTTGTTGCCACATACGGGACAGAGCTTTTGGAGATTGCCCGAGGGAAAAATGTAAACTACTTCTTTGAGGCAAGTGTAGGCGGCGGTATTCCGATTATAAGACCTATGCATCAATGTCTAACGGCTAACAATATATTGAAGATTGCCGGTATTTTAAACGGTACAACAAACTATATTCTTGACCAGATGATAAGAAAGGGCAAGACTTTTGAAACAGCCCTAAAAGACGCACAAAATAACGGTTTCGCAGAGAGAAATCCTGCCGCCGATATTGAAGGTCACGACGCTTGCAGAAAGATTGCGATTTTGGCGTCACTTGCGTCGGGCAAAATGATTGATTACAATGATATTGATACAGATGGTATAACAAACATTACTCTTGACGATGTTAAATATGCCGCTGCTATGGATTCAGTTATAAAACTTATCGGATATGCACAGTTTGACGAAAACGGCAAGGTTTACTCAATCGTATCACCTATGGTGATAAAAAACAGCAGTCCTCTTGCCGGTGTTGACGGTGTATTCAATGCCATTATGGTTACAGGCGATTGCGTAGGCGATGTAATGTTCTACGGTAAGGGTGCAGGTAAACTTCCTACTGCAAGTGCTGTTGTTGCCGACGTTGTTGACGCGGTTAAGCACAGCGACAGAAGTAAGAAGATTTTCTGGGAAAAGCCGACTGAAAATATTATGGCTGATATTGATTCGAAGAAGTTTGAATACTTTGTAAGAACAACTGATTCTGCAGAAAATGTTCAGAAAATATTCGGAAAGTGCGAATTTGTCGATAATATTATAGACAATGAGTCAGCGTTTGTGACTTCACCGCTTACTAAATCTGAGGTTGAAGAAAAACTTGCTAAGCTGTCTGATGTTGTGGCAAACATTCGTGTAATGGATTAATGATTAAATTAAGAGTGCCTGCAACCAGTGCAAATATGGGTGCAGGTTTTGATACTCTCGGTGTGGCTGTTGGTTTGTATAACCGAATGATGATTGAGGAAATTCCCGAGGGACTTGAAGTAATCAACAAAAATACTCAAAGCTTTATCCCACAGGATACAAGCAATTTGATTTACCGTGCAATGGCGGAACTTTTCGACTATGTAGGTTATGAGCAAAAGGGTTACAGAATAACTCAAGACAGCCAGATACCTATGACGCGAGGTTTGGGCAGCAGCAGTGCGTGTATTATAGGCGGAATGTTGGCGGCAAATATTATTTCCGGCAGACAGCTTTCGTATCAGGAAATAATTCATCTTGCGGCAACGATGGAAGGTCATCCCGACAATGTGGGACCGGCACTTTTCGGCGGTTTCTGCGTGTCGCTTATGGATGATGACAAGACTATAATCAAAAGCACAAAGCTGAAAAGTCATATTAAGTTCGCGGTTATAATTCCGGATTTCTTTGTTGCAACAAAGAAATCAAGAGGAGTTCTTCCGTCAAAGATTGATTTTAAAGACGCAGTCTTTAATGTCGGTCATGCGTCAATGTTTCAGGCAGCTATGCTTACGTGCGATATGAAAGCGCTTGAAATCGGCGTTAAGGATAAACTTCATCAACAGTATCGTAAAAGTTACGTTGACGGTATGGAAGATATATTTGAAAAAACATATCACTTGGGTTCGCACGCAACATATTTGAGCGGCTCCGGACCTACAATACTATCAATACTTGACGGCAACTATGATGGATTTAAAGCTGGTATGGAAGAATATTTTAAGACTAACGGTCTTGAATGGAAATGTATGATACTGCCGATCGACAATGTCGGTGCGGTAGTTTCTGAGATATGAATATAAAAAAGGAAGGATAAACAAAAATGGGACTTATTGTTCAAAAGTATGGCGGTACTTCCGTTAAAGACGCTGAAAGAGTAATGAACGTCGCAAGACGTATTACAGACGCGTATAAAGCAGGTAACAATGTGGTTGTTGCAGTTTCGGCACAGGGTGATACAACCGATGACCTTATCGAAAAGGCTAAGGAAATCAACCCAAATGCCTCAAAGCGTGAAATGGATATGTTGCTTTCAACAGGTGAGCAAATTTCAATTTCTTTGCTTGCAATGGCGATAGAAAAAATCGGTTGTCCGGTTATTTCTCTTACAGGCTGGCAGGCAGGTGTTAAGACTGACGCTAAATACGGTGCTGCAAGAATAAGCACAATAGATACAGAAAGATTACAAGCTGAGCTTGATAAGAAGAACATTGTAATCGTTGCAGGTTTCCAAGGTATAAACAAGTATGACGATATAACAACTTTGGGACGCGGCGGAAGTGATACATCAGCCGTTGCATTGGCTGCCGCACTTCACGCAGATGTCTGCGAAATATACACAGACGTTGACGGTGTATATACGGCAGATCCGAGATTTGTAAAGAATGCGTATAAGCTTGATGATATTTCATATGATGAAATGCTTGAGCTTGCGTCACTTGGTGCAAACGTACTTCACAACAGAAGTGTTGAAATGGCAAAGAAGTACGGGGTTAAGCTTTCAGTCAGATCAAGTCTGAATAACAATGAAGGCACATATGTTAAGGAGGTAGAACAAGTGGAAAAGATGCTCGTTAGAGGTGTAACAAGAGATAATGATGTTGCGAGAATTGCTCTTTGCGGTGTAGAGGATACTCCGGGAAAGGCTTTCTCAGTATTCCGTATGCTTGCTAAGCACGGAATAAGCGTTGACTTAATCATTCAGTCAATCGGTAACGGTGAAAAGAAAGACATTAGCTTTACTGTTACGGAAGAAGATTTACAGCCTGTACTTGACCTTCTTGAAGAAAACAAGGCAATCGTTAAGGCTGACGAAGTTAAATGGACAAAGGACGTTTCAAAGGTTTCTATTGTCGGTGCGGGAATGGTTAATAACTCAGGCGTTGCCGCTACAATGTTTGAGGCTCTTTACGATGCACACATCAACATCAATATGATTGCTACATCGGAAATCAAGATTTCTGTTCTTGTTGACAGAAAAGATGCTGAAGCGGCTGTTGTTGCAATTCATGATAAATTTTTGTTGAAATAATTAAAAATAAATAGAAAATAAACCACAAGGGCGTGGCGACTGACGGATTTTATATGTCTTTTAGTTACACGAACTTGTGGTTTCGTGCTATAATATAGAGTAAATATAGAGGAGAAAGTTCAGTGAATGATAAAATTATAGGAAGAAATCCTGTTTTGGAGGCAATTCGTTCAGGTCGCAGCGTGGATAAAATCCTTGTTAAAAAGGGTAAGTACGAGGGCTCTATTGTTCCGATTATCAAGAAAGCAAAGGACGCAGGAATTATAATTCAAGAGGTCGAGAGAGCTAAGCTTGACCAAATCGCAGAGGGTGAAAACCATCAGGGCGTTATTGCATATGTGAGTGCATACGACTATGTGAGCGTGAAGGATATTCTTGATAAAGCTCGTGAAAAAAATGAGCCGCCTTTCGTTATTATTTGTGATAAAATAACCGATCCGCATAATTTGGGTGCAATATTGAGAACTGCAAATTGTGTAGGTGCACACGGTGTTATTATTCCTAAAAGAAATTCAGTGGGTCTTAACAGTGTTGTCGCAAAAACTTCGGCAGGTGCGGTTGAATATACACCTGTTGCAAAGGTTACAAATATCGCTAACACGATTGACAGCCTGAAAGATGAAGGCTTGTGGATTGCAGCGGCCGATATGGACGGTCAGGAAATGTATGATATTGACCTTAAAGGCTCGCTTGGTCTTGTTATAGGCAGTGAGGGCGAGGGCATCAGCAGACTTGTAAGAGAAAAATGCGACTTCATAGCAAGCATACCTATGGCAGGCGAAATTAATTCACTTAATGCGTCGGTTGCGGCAGGTGTTTTGATGTATGAGGCGTTAAGACAAAGAAGAAAGTAAAGCGTTTATTAACCGCAAGTTTTATTGTATTTTTGAACAAAAAACAGCCTTGAAAAACGGCTTATTTGTCGCAAATATCAAGACAAAAAACGGATTGTGAAAAAATAAACAAATTGCAATAAAATTCGGGTTATTAAACTGTTACAGTGGACAAACTTTAAAAAAACCACTTACTTTTTTAAAACAAAAGTGCTATAATTCAATTAAAGATAAACAATGAAAATATGAAAGATTGGAGATAAATAAGTGAAAGCAGTAGTTACCGTAATAGGCAAGGACCAAAAGGGCATAATAGCTAAAATCAGTAATATATTATTTGAAAACGGAGTAAATATTCTTGATATTTCTCAAACAATAATGCAGGATATGTTCACAATGATAATGCTTGTGAATTTTGAAAATGAGAATGTTACAGTAAAGCAAATCAGTGAAAAATTTGAACAGGCTGAAAAGGATATGGGGCTTTCAATCCATGTGCAGAGAGAAGAAATCTTCACATCAATGCACAGAATATAAGGGAGGTACAAATAATGATTAATCCCTTTGAAGTAATAGAAACTATAAAAATGGTTGACGAGGAAAACCTTGATATAAGAACTATAACAATGGGTATTTCTCTAAAAAGCTGTGCCGGTCCTGACGTTGATACAGTTTGCGAAAAAGTGTATGAAAAAATCACAACTTACGCAAAAGACCTTGTAAAAACCGGTGAGGACATTGAGGCTCAATTCGGTATTCCGATTATCAACAAGAGAATTTCGGTAACTCCGATAGCTACTTTGGTGGACGCATTGGAAGAACCTACTGTTGAAAAATGTGTTAAAATCGCAAAAACTCTTGACAAAGCCGCTAAAAAGACAGGCGTAAACTTTATAGGCGGTTATACGGCACTTGTGCATAAAGATTATACGAACGGTGAGAGAATACTTATTGAGTCAATTCCTGAAGCACTTGCCGCAACAGATCTTGTATGTTCAAGCGTTAATGTGGGTTCGACAAGAGCCGGTATCAATATGGACGCTGTTAAACAGATGGGTCAGATTGTTAAGAGAGCGGCTGAACTTACTGCCGATACACAAGGATTTGCGTGTGCAAAGCTTGTTGTATTCTGCAACGCGGTTGAGGATAATCCGTTTATGGCGGGTGCGTTCCTTGGCGAAGGCGAGGGTGAATGTGTTATAAATGTCGGCGTAAGCGGTCCGGGTGTTGTTAAATGTGCACTTGAAAAGGTTAAAGGCGAGGACTTCGGTGTTGTTGCCGAAACTATTAAAAAGACTGCATTTAAGATTACAAGAATGGGACAGCTTGTTGCACAAGAAGCGTCAAAACGTCTTAACGTACCTTTCGGTATCGTAGATTTGTCACTTGCTCCGACACCTGCCGTTGGCGACAGCGTGGCTTATATTTTGGAGGAAATGGGACTTGAAATGTGTGGTACTCACGGTACAACAGCCGCACTTGCACTGCTTAACGATGCAGTTAAAAAAGGCGGTATTATGGCGTCAGGTTATGTCGGCGGACTTTCGGGTGCATTTATCCCTGTAAGTGAGGACGCAGGTATGATTGCAGCGGCAACAGACGGCGTACTTACTCTTGAAAAACTTGAGGCAATGACTTGCGTATGTTCCGTAGGTTTGGATATGATTGTTATACCGGGCGACACAACTGCCGAAACTATTTCGGCGATTATAGCCGACGAAGCGGCAATTGGAATGGTCAACACAAAGACAACAGCAGTAAGAGTTATCCCTGCACCGGGTAAGGTTGAGGGTGACGTGGTTGAATTCGGCGGACTTTTGGGAACAGGTCCCGTAATGCCGGTTAAAAAGTATTCAAGTGCCGAATTTATAAACAGAGGCGGCAGAATTCCTGCACCGCTTCAAAGTTTGAAAAATTAATGCAGACAAAATCGTAATGATTTTTGAATATAGTCTGAAATAATGCAGATTAATCTGCAGAGGAAAGAGAGGTTGGGAAAATGGAAGATCTAATTATGAAGATTATCGACATCGAGGACAGAGCACAGGAAGTCATTAAGGACGCTAAGAAAGCCGACAGAGAGCTTGAAGAGCGAATTAAGGACGAATCTCGTAAAATGCGTGATGACATTACGAGAAGAATGGAGGCTAAAAACGTCACTCTAAAGCAAATAGAGGAAGAAGATGCCGATAAGAAAGTAGAGGCCATAAGAGTAAATATGGAAAGACATCTTTCCGAACTCGAAAAGAAGTACAACGACAATAAAGACAAATGGGTTAATGAAATTGTACAGAATATTATCGGCAGATAAGTGAGGTGGCAGCAAAATGAGCGTGGAATACAGTGCAATCGCCGCTAAATTAAAGGCGATGTATTCAAAATTTCTGACAAGAGATGACTATGAACAGCTCCTTGAAAGAAAAAGCGTAAATGACATATGCAGTTATCTTAAAAGTACACCCGGCTACGGTGAAGTTCTTGAACAGGTGAATGAGAGAGATATTCACAGAGGTCAGATGGAAATCCTGCTTGAACAGGAAATGGTTGACGAATACGTCAGACTATATAATTTCATGGACAATTCAAAGAGAACCGTTATGGAATTTTGGTTTATGCGCAGAGAGATTGCATTTTTGAAACGTGAGATAAGATATATCTATACTCACGAGGAAAGAAGTAATGATGAGGTAAACCAAAGCAAATTTGACGCTTTCTTTGAAACACACACGAAAATAAATCGTGAGATAATGCATAATGCAAAATCCCTGTCGGATTGTATCGAGGCTTGTAAAAACACTCCTTACAGCGAGCCGCTGCAACGAGCGGAAAATATAGGCGCGGATTCATTTTCGATGGGTATGGTGCTGGACACATATTACTATAAGTCAATATGGCATACAGCATCGGTCGCTCTTGATAAGACACAGGAGAATTTATTTAAAAGGCTTATCGGAACAAAAATAGATATGCTGAATCTTATGTGGATTTACAGGGGCAAAAAATATTTTGAATTTACAAATGAAATAATTTTCACCTATCTTCTGCCTGTCAGATACAGATTGACGGAAGAGGTAATCAAACAGCTTGTAAATGCAGATTCTGTTGAAAGGTTTATTGATATTGTAAATCAATCGACCGCATACGGAAAGTTGTTTGAAGATTATGATAAGGGAAGATTTCCCGAAGGCAATTACAGGTATATTTATAACCGGTTATCAAAAAGTATATTTGTAACTCATCCCGAGTCGATGGTTGCGGTATATGCCTATATGAACCTAAAGGAAGTTGAACTTAATAACATTACGACCATTATCGAGGGGATAAGATACAACTTAAATCCTGATTTTATCCGCACACATATTGGTCTTGAGTAGAGGAGGGGGAAAATGGCAATCGTAAAGATGAAAGCCGTAACTATTGCCGCTCAAATCAGTGAATTTGATACGGTCGTTGAAAAGTACGTTTACGGCAGAGATATTCATCTTGAAAATGCTATGTCGGTAATTTCAAACAGAGGCAAGCTGAAAAACTTTGAGGAAAACAATGAATACGACATAGTTGCAAAAAATGCGTTAAGCATTATGAATCTTGCTAACTACACAGTGAACAAGAAATTGATTGCTCCCGAAAGTGTAAAGCTCGGCGATATGCAAAATTTTATTGACGGAATAAACGAGCGTATCGAAGAAGAGCGTAACCAAAGCGACGAGCTTTCAGAGAGAATAAAGGCAAATGAAGCGGCGGTTGAGCAGCTTAATCTAATGCTCAGTATGGACGTGGATTTGTCGAAAATTTTCAAGTTTGAATTTATAAGATGCAGATTCGGACATATTCCGAAAACAGGTTATAAAACGCTTATAACTTACCTTGACAATCTTGAAACTTTCTTCATTAAGACTGCGGAGGACGCAACAGATGTATGGGGCTTTTACTTCGCACCGCTTTTGAAAGAGAGAAAGATTGAAGAAGTATTTAATTCTCTGTATTTTGAACCTATGGACATATCAGAGGATTACGTTGGTACTCCGCTTGAAATAAAGCGTGGATTATTAAACCAAAATCAAAAATTAAAACAGCAGATTGAAGAACTCAGTGCAAAGACCGCCGAGATGATTTCAAGCAGTGCGGATAAACTTTGCGGAATTTACAATCTTGCGAAGAAACGTCATCAATTCTCCGAAGTAAGAAGAAATGCCATTCACGGCGATATGTTCTTCTATATAGTAGGTTGGATGGATGAAAAGAGTGCAAAGTCGCTTGAAAAAGAGATTAACGGTTCAGATGACGTTGTGATGTTCTATATGGAGGACGCAGAGGACGTCAAGGATATTCAGCCGCCTACAAAGCTGAAAAATAATCCTGTATTTAAACCGTTTGAAATGTTCGTTAAAATGTATGGACTTCCGAGTTATACGGAAATTGATCCGACAGGCATACTTGCCGTAACGTATATACTGTTCTTTGGTATAATGTTCGGTGACGTAGGTCAGAGCCTTGTGCTTGCGATAGCAGGCTTTATAGTTTACAAAGTCAAGAAATGGGACTTGGGCGGTATTGTCGGAATGGTCGGAATATCTGGTGTGATATTCGGATTTATATACGGAAGTTTCTTCGGAAATGAAGAAATAATCCCTGAATTGTTCCATACAACAGCGTTAAACCCTATGAATGAAATAGCGTTAATGCTGGGCGGTACGATTGGTATGGGCGTGCTGATAATTATATTCGGTATGGTATTGAATGTTATAAACGCACTGAAAAGTAAGGAACTTGGCGAAGCACTGTTCGGACATAACGGTGTCGCGGGCTTGGTGTTCTATATAGGCGCACTTCTTCTTGCCGGTAACTTGTTCTTAAAGTGGGGTATACCGACATTCGTATTTGTGGCAATTATTATTTTGGCAGTGCTTTGTATGTACTTATGCGAGCCGCTTGGTAAGCTTGTAGAGGGTAAAAAGGACTGGCTGCCGAGAAACGGAATGTTCTTTGTGGAAAACTTGTTTGAAATGTTTGAAGTAATTTTGAGTTTCTTCACAAATACAATCTCATTCCTAAGAATAGGCGCTTTTGCAATAGTCCATGTAGGTATGATGATGGTTGTTGCAATTCTTTCTCAAAGCGGCGGTGTAGGCGGAGTTATTGTACAAGTAATCGGTAACGTACTTGTTATGGTTCTTGAAGGTCTTATCGTCGGAATACAGGTACTTCGTCTGGAGTATTACGAAATGTTCTCAAGATACTTCTCAGGCAGAGGTAAAGAATTTATGTCACTTCGTGATAAATAATATAAATCGGTTTTAATATATTTTGGAGGTAATCACTATGTTAATGAAAATTTTATTCGCTTTAATCGCACTTACAGTAATCGTTCCTGTTGCTTTGTATTATAAGTCAGGCAAGACAAAAGGTAAGGAATGCCTTTTGATGAACGCAATCTCATTCTTCAGTATTCTTGGTGTCGGCGTTATCTGCACACTTGGCGGCGGAGTTAGCGCTCTTGCGGCAGGTACAGGTGCTGAAGCCGGTCTTACAGTCGGTGAAGGTCTAAAGTTCATCGGTGCGGCTCTTTCAACAGGTCTTAGCGGTGTCGGCGGTGGTATCGCCGTTGCATCAGCTGCATCAGCTGCTATCGGTGCAATGAGTGAAAATGAAAAGATTATGGGTAAAACTCTTATCTTCGTTGCCCTGGCAGAAGGTATCGCACTATACGGTCTTGTAATATCTATATTGATTCTTAATTCATAATAGGCTGAGTAAAATTGACCACAGCACTACTTTTTGCTTGGGGCAGTACAAGTGTACGGCACCGCAAGCTGCAAAGCAGCACTGTGAACAATTTTCTTTCAGCCTTTGGTAAATCGGGCGAGCGAGCCACCCCTCCGCCGTTGGCACCTCCCCTCAAGGGGAGGCGAGGGTTGTCCGTTACGGAGTGGGGAGAAAGCCACCCCACCGTCATCTGCGATAACACCTCCCCTCAAGGGGAGGCAATGGACGACGAGTGTAGTCCGTTACGGAGTGGACGGAGAATGGATTTTATTATTACAAGTCTGAAAGGACGTATGTTTTATGAAAATGTATTTAATCAGTGACAACATTGATACACAAATCGGTATGCGACTTGTGGGTATAGACGGATGTGTTGCTCACGACAGCGAAACTATTACTGCAGAAATTAAAAAGGCTGTAAACGACCCGGAACTTGGTATTTTGATATTTACGGAAAAAGCGGCGGCAATGGTTAAAGAATATCTTAACCATCTTAAAATTACATTGCACACTCCGCTTATCATAGAAATACCGGACAGACACGGCAGTCGTGATATTGCTAACAGTATCAACAATATGGTTCAAGAGTCAATCGGTCTTAAACTTTAAACAGGGGAGGTAAGGAATATGGAAAGCAATAACTTAACAGAAAAACTCAATACCTTTACATCGCTTGTTCTCAAAGATGCGGAACAGAAAAGAGAAAAATTACTTGAGAATGTTCAAAAGGAATATTCAGAGAGAATAGATGCAAAGGAAAACGAGCTTTTGCAGGGTGCATATGAGAATATTCAGCAGAATATTCAATCCGCTCAAAAAAGTGCAAATGAGAGAGTTCTTCACGCAGAGCTTGATTCAAAGAAAAAACTTATCATGCGTCGTGAAGAAATTATTGATGACGTAATGAAACTTTCGAGAGCAAAAATCGTTGAATTTATCGAGAGCGATAAATACGAAGAATGGCTTTTAAGCAAGATTGAAAAGGCTTTATTTGAAGTTGGAAAAGGTTCAAAGACAATTTATATCTCATCAGACGATATAAAGCTTAAAGAAAAAATTGAACAGATTCCCGACACGTCAAGAATTACGGTTGAGGCATCGGGTGAAAAAGATTTTCTTGGCGGTGCGAAGATTTTAAATACAGACAGAAAGGTTGCTGTTGACTATTCATTCAAGGAAATGCTGTCAGAAGAAAAGCAGAAATTCCTTCAAAGCAGTGGATTGGCACTGGGTTAAACGGCATACAAACGGAAAGGAATGAAGGTAAATGGCTAATACAAAAGGTCAGATATTCGGTATAAACGGCCCGGTCGTAAAAGTAAAGGGTTCAGATTCCTTTGAAATGCAGGAAATGGTATATGTCGGTAATGAAGAACTTATCGGCGAAGTTATCGGCGTAACTTCCGATACTACTATTGTACAGGTTTACGAGGAAACGACAGGTCTTAAAAAGGGTGAACCTGTAGTCGGTACGGGCGGTCCTTTGTCAATAACTCTTGCTCCGGGTATATTGTCTGATATTTTTGACGGTATCGAAAGACCGTTGAAAGAAATAAGAAATATGTCAGGCTCATTCATCGGCAGAGGTTTAAAGGTTACTAATCTTGACGAAAGAAAAACTTGGAATGTGGAAATGGTTGCGAAACAAGGCGACTATGTTACAGGCGGTGACATCATTGCCGTAACACAGGAAACAAGCCTTATCGAGCACAGAATTATGATTCCGCCGAATATCAAAGGTAAAATCGAATGGATTGCTCCGAACGGCAACTACACTATTGTTGATATTATCGCAAAGGTAAAGAGCGATGACGAAATTATCGACATAACAATGAAACAAAAATGGCCTATCAAAAAGGCAAGACCTTATACACAGCGTCAGCCTATTTCAAGACCGCTTGTAACGGGTCAGAGAGTAATCGATACAATGTTCCCGCTTGCAAAAGGCGGTGCGGCAGCTGTTCCGGGCGGTTTCGGTACCGGTAAAACTATGACACAGCATCAGCTTGCGAAGTGGTGTGATGCGGATATTATCGTATATATCGGCTGCGGTGAACGTGGTAACGAAATGACACAGGTACTTGACGAGTTCTCTGAACTTATCGACCCTAAGTCAAACAGACCGCTTTTGGACAGAACAATGCTTATTGCTAATACTTCAAATATGCCGGTTGCAGCGCGTGAAGCAAGTATTTACACAGGTGTTACAATTGCGGAATATTACAGAGATATGGGTTATGACGTTGCGCTTATGGCTGACTCAACATCACGTTGGGCTGAGGCACTTCGTGAAATATCGGGTCGTCTTGAAGAAATGCCTGCGGAAGAAGGTTTCCCTGCATATCTTGCTTCAAGACTTTCGGCTTTCTATGAAAGAGCGGGATATGTTACAAATCTTAACGGCAGTGAGGGTTCTGTATCAATTATCGGTGCGGTATCACCACAGGGCGGTGACTTCTCAGAACCGGTAACACAGAATACAAAGCGTTTTATCAGATGTTTCTGGGCACTTGACAAGTCGCTTGCATATGCAAGACACTATCCGGCTATTCAGTGGCTTAACAGTTACAGTGAATATATCGGTGAAGTTACTGATTGGTATGCTCAAAATGTTTCTCCGGACTTTATGGAAAAGAGAAATAAGATGATGGCAATTTTGCAAGAAGAAAGCAGTCTTATGGAAATCGTTAAGCTAATCGGTGCAGACGTTCTTCCTGACAGTCAAAAGGCTACTTTGGAGGTTGCAAAGACAATCAGAGTAGGTTTCTTGCAACAAAATGCTTTCCATGCGGACGATACATATGTACCGCTTGAAAAGCAAAATAAGATGATGGATACAATTCTTCTTTTTGATAAGAGAATTAAAGAATGTGTCGAAAAGGGCGTTGTGCTTTCAAAGGTGAGCGAAAGCGGAATTGCCGAGGACATTATCAGAATTAAATACACGATTGGAAATGACAATATTGATGGTCCGTTCCATGATTTACAGAGAAAAATCAACGAAACATTTGACAAGTTGATTTATAACCATGAAAGCTAAAGGAAAGGATATGAGCATATGGCAATAGAATATATGGGTCTTAATAATATTCAGGGTCCTTTGGCAGTTATCGAGGGAGTAGACGATACATTCTATGAAGAAATGGTTACAGTTACTCTTGACAACGGCGAGAAAAGAATAGGACGAGTTATTGAGATTTCCGGTGATAAAGCGGTAATACAGGTTTTTGAGGGTACTTCAAATCTGTCACTTACCAACACTAAAACAAAATTTATGGGCGAGCCGATGCGTTTGCCGCTTTCAAAAGAAATGCTTGGCAGAACGCTTGACGGTATCGGCAGACCGATTGACGGTTTGGGCGATTACTTTGCGGACGAAGTTCGTGATGTAAACGGTCAGCCTATCAATCCCGTTTCGCGTGAATACCCGAACAACTTTATTCAGACAGGTATTTCGTCAATAGACTGTCTTGCCACACTTATAAGAGGTCAAAAGCTTCCTATATTCTCAGGCGACGGTCTTCCGCATGACGACCTTGCCGTACAGATTGCAAGACAGGCAAAGGTTGTTGACCCTGATGACGAAAACGGAGAAAAGTTCGCTATCGTATTCGCGGCAATGGGCGTTAAGCATGACGTTGCAAACTACTTTAAAAAGTCATTTGAAGAAAGCGGTGTTTTGGGTAAGGTTGTAATGTTCTTAAATCTTTCAAATGACCCTGTCGTTGAAAGAATTATTACACCGAGATGTGCGCTTACAGCGGCAGAATATCTTGCATTTAAGCACGATATGCACGTACTTGTAATACTTACCGATATGACGTCATACGCGGAGGCACTTCGTGAGGTTTCATCTTCAAAGGGTGAAATTCCGTCAAGAAAGGGTTTCCCTGGTTATCTGTATTCAGATTTGGCTTCACTTTATGAACGTGCAGGTATTATCAAGGACGCAAAGGGATCGGTTACACAAGTGCCGATTTTGACAATGCCTAACGATGATATTACTCACCCAATCCCTGACCTTACCGGTTACATTACAGAGGGACAGATAGTTTTGGGCAGAGAGCTTAGCCTTAAAGGCGTATATCCGCCTGTTTCAATTCTTCCGTCACTTTCGCGTTTGATGAAGGACGGTATCGGTGAAGGCTTTACAAGAGCCGACCACCCTGAACTTTCAAACCAGCTTTTTGCGGCATATTCAAAGGTTGAGGACGCAAAGAGTTTGGCGTCAGTTATCGGTGAAGATGAACTTTCCGATATGGATAAGAAGTATATCAAGTTCGGCAGAGCGTTTGAGGAAAAGTTCCTTACACAAGGTAAGAATGAAAACAGAACTATTGACGATACTTTAAATCTTGGTTGGGAGCTTTTGGGTATGCTGCCTAAGAGTGAACTTGACAGAGTCAGCGATAAGACTCTTGAAAAATATTATCGTCCTGTGGAGGACGAAGAAGTATAATCCTGAGAGGGGGAATTTCAGATGGCAAAGACGTTAGCACCTACAAAAGGTAACTTGATGATGGCAAAAAACACATTGCGTCTTTCAAAGCAAGGCTATGAAATGCTTGATAAAAAACGAAATATCCTAATCAGAGAAATGATGCTTTTGATAGAGGAGGCAAAGGAAGTCGAGGCGAAAATCGAAGAAACCTTTGCCGCTGCATATAAGGCTTTGGAATCGGCAAACGTAATAATGGGTGTGAGCAAGGTGCAGAACCTTGCTCATTCGGCAGTGCTTGAAAACAGCGTAAAAGTTGATTTACGCAGTGTTATGGGCGTTGAAATACCTGTTGTTACGGCTGATAAGCCTGACGGCAGACCTGTTTACGGATTTAACGGAACGTCCTCGGCACTTGACGAGGCAAGCGTTAAATTTAACGAAGTTAAAGTGATGACGGTTAAGCTTACGGAAATTGAAAATGCGGTTTACCGTTTGGCTATGAACATAAAGAAAACGCAAAAGAGAGCAAATGCTCTTGAAAATATTACGATACCTCTTTATGATAAACTGTCTAAGGATATTCAGAATGCTCTTGAAGAAAAAGAACGTGAGGAGCATACTCGTTTGAAAATCATTAAAAGAACAAAAGAAAAACAGGGATAACAGACAAAAAAAGCTACTTTATACAGTAGCTTTTTTTATGCGAAAAATGTATAATATTCTTGATTTTTATATGTACAGTATGTTATAATATTGTCGAATATGAAGAGGTGGAATTATGGCAGTGAAGAAAAGAAAAATAAGCAAATTTGTTGCCGTAACAATGGCAATATTTGTTGTTTTATATGCAGTTGTATTTTCGACAAGTTTGTATGTACAAAAGACAGCTGAACAACAATGTTATGACACTTTGAGAAAATCTACTGAAAATTTAGGCAAGGAAATAAAAAATAATATATACAGCAATCAAGAACAGCTTGAAATTATAGCCGATGTAATCGCAAGTCGAGGTAATGCGGATTCGGAACAGACAAAACATATATTGAAGTCATATATGACAAGAGGACAGATTTCGCATCTTGAAGTGTTATTGCCCGACAACAGGGTGATAACGTCTGACGGAAACTATGCAGACGTGTCGGGTATTTTGTCATACGCGGAAGAGGTTGAAAAAGGCGAATACGTTTCACCAAATTCGACAGTGGATATAAGTCACGGTGATAAAAAAGTGCTGAAATGTGCAGTACCTATTTTGAAGAGTGGCAAAACGATAGGTATTCTTTACGGTATTATAGAAGTTGATTCACTTCCGACTTATTATGTTGCAGAGTCATATGCCGAAAATGCGTCAATATATTTGATTGACGGTGACAGCGGCGATTTTATTATGGATACTTGGCATTTGTCGCTCGGAAATATAGCTGATTGGAGCAATCACAAAGTAAAAAACGACTTAAAAACTTCAGAAATAGACAAGGATATAAAGAGCGGAAAAAACGGTTATTTAATCGGCTATTCCGAGAGGGCAAAAGAGAATATGTACTCGTATTATACGCCTGTCGGTATCAATAATTGGTCGGTTATGCTTTCTATACCGGAAAGTACCGTTATGAAAATTGCATGGAAAATCAAACAAGCCATGTATGTGATGGCTGTGATTACGGTGATTATCATTGTGGCATATTTTTTATGGCTGTTGTCGTTAAGAAAAAAAGATATTAACAAAGTGGAATATATGCTTGAAGTCGAGAAATCGTTGTTTGACGCACACAAGCATACCGAAAATGTCGATAATACTTTAGGTAAAGTTGCTGACTATATGAAAGCCGAAACCGCATTTTTTACAAAGGTTAAAAACGGAATAATCGATGAAGTATACTGTTGGTCAAATAAAGAGAATTTTGATATTAATGCGGCTGAAAACAGACCTGTAAAAGTTGTTATTCCTGGATTTAACGGTGACGGAACAAGTATGAAATTCGGTAAAAAGTTATATAATCTGAGAGATTACGGATTGCCGTATGACTATTATATCGACAGCTATATCGTAACGTCTGTATATGACGTGAAAAAACGTTTTGTCGGTGTACTCGGTGTTGTCAATATGGATAAGGTGTGGAAAAATGCCGATTATATCGAAAATGTTGCAGGCACTTTCTCGTTGGCTGTAAATAATATTTCTTCTTATAAGTCACTAAGGGAAATGGGAATTATAGATTCTCTTACGGGACTTTTAAACAGAAATTGTTTTGAACAGACGATTGAAAATTTGGATAAGAATGAATACAGAAATGTAGCGTGTGTTTATATTGACGCAAACGGATTGCATAATATTAATAACCGTTTCGGTCATGAGGCGGGTGACAATATGCTTAAAGCCGTTGCGCAGGCATTGCAGAGCAAATTCGGTTCGGATAAAACGTATCGTATCGGCGGTGATGAATTTGTTGCGTTTACTTTCGGAGATAGTGAAAAACAAATCGAAGAAAATATTGAAAGTATAAAGAACGATATTGAAAAACAGGGTTACAGTATATCGTACGGCGTGTCGTTCAGCGAGGTTTCAACCAATGCTGAAAGATTTATAAAACAAGCCGAAAGAAATATGCTTGACAATAAGTATTCGTATTATCATAAAAAGAGCGTCGAAAATAATAAGGACGACGATTGGACTATCAGCAAAGCAAATATCAGCGAACACGATATGGATACATTCTTGTCGGCTGTCGCTTCGAAATTTACGGGCGGTTATATCGTAAATTTTGATGATGATACAGTAAGAGTAATATATGTTCCGAAGTTCTTTAAGAGTATGCTGAAAATTACAAACGGTAAATTCAAAGAGGCTCTTAGAATGTATTTGAATGAAAAAGTTGATTCAAAATATCATCGTAATTATGAACCGTTCTTTGATTATGAGTGGATAGAAAGACAAATTCAAGAGGGTAATGTTCCTGAGATTGAATTTGAACGTACAAACGGTGAACTTGCAAAAATGCAAATTATTAAAGCACCTGATTACAGCGAAAATCACAGAGAAACGGTTTGGATTTTTGAAACAATAAAAGAAGTTGAGTAAAATAAAAACAGGTCTGTTCAAAAACAGACTTGTTTTTTGTTATAAGTATGTTATAATAGAAAAAGCTTGAATATTATCGAAAACTGTTTATTTTCGCTGGAAATCGGAGGAGAAATTATGCTTACGGAAAATGAATGGAATACTATTAATAATATGCTGCTTGAGCTATACACGATTGATGAACTTGATGTATTTACGAGCAAAATAATGAAAATGATACGAATGCTTATTCCGTACACGAAGGGCTGGTTTATCATTTTAGACGATGACCGCAAAATCAGAAAAGAGCAATCGTATTTTATCGGCTTGGACACGGACGTAAAGGATAAGTACACAGATGTTTTTTACAATGAGGATTATATTCAATATCTGTACGACTTTGTTTCGGAAACGAGTGTTTACAAGGACACGAGTATTCTTGAAAGTGATGTTCGTGAAAAAACGGATTTTTACATAAAATTTTTAAAACCCGAGGACATTATATTCGGGTGCGGTATCATTCTGATAAAAAATTCAAGAATTATAGGAATGTTCAATCTTTTCAGAAATGAAAAGAGCGGTGACTTTAATGAAAAAGAGTTGTACGTTTTGAACTTACTTAAAAATCACATTGCAAATATGCTTCATAATGTTATGCGTCTTGACAGAGCAAGCATTACGGTAAACAAAAGTCTTAACAACTTTGCAAAAACTTATGGTTTAACGTCAAGAGAATCGGAAATCTTAAGCCTTATCAATAAAGGTTTGTCAAATCAAGAAATTTCGGATAAAGTTGTCATATCCGTTTCAACGGTGAAAAAGCATATTTACAACATATATAACAAAACTGGAGTTTCAAGCAGAGGTCAGCTTATTTCGTTATTTCTTGAATGAGTAGAACTAAAGTAGTAGAAAAATCAAACTTTCGGATAATTGAAAAAATTCTTTTGCGGTTGTATAATAAACACAAGATGAAAGCAAAGAGGCTTTAAGGTATTGAAACAAATATCTTAAAGCCTTTTTTAGTATCACAGTACAAGCAAAGGGGCTTAACTGATTTTAAATCGGTTAAGTCCCGTTTTTTTATTTGATTAGAAAAAGGAGAGAAACATTATGCAGAAACTTTTTACAAAGGAATTCAGACCGGGTGAAAAATGGTCGGGACTTATCGGAAAGAACAAATATATTCACTTTAAAGCACTTGGAGATAATGCCAATGTATCAATTCTTCTTTACAATATGAGAGATACATCTGAAAGATACAATATGCCTGATACTCTAAAAGCACAATACACAGCACATCTTACAAAGGGCAATGTGCTTATGAGCGACAACGGCAGGGTGTTGGCGAGTATCACAGAGGACAGCTTAGGTTGGCACGATTCAATCTGCGGTCACACAACAAGAAAGATGACCAATGAAAAATACGGCAAGACATCATATCAGGAACAAGGCAATGATTTTTACAGATGCGGCGAAGAAAACTTCAAGATTGAACTTGTCCGCAACAATATGGGTAAAAGAGATATTGTACCATGCGTAAATCTTTTCTCAAAGGTGTATGTTGATGAGGACGGAAGTATGAACTATGTTTCGGATCACTGTAAAAAGGGTGCTACGGTAACGCTAAGAACAGAAATGGATATTATCTTTGTTGTTTCAAACACACCTAATCCGCTTGATCCGTCAACGGAATATCCGTCTGTTCCCGTTACAATGGAGGTTTATGACGCTCCAAAGACAGACCTTATGGACGAATGTGTAAATTCACGTGATGAAAATTACAGAGCATTTGAAAACACATGGGATTACTACAACTTACTTGGCGAATAATCAGAGGAGGAAAAGATTATGTATGGATTTATTGAAAAAGACAGTGATTTGAAAATAGAGGACGCAGTATATGACGAGGTGCTTAATGCAGGACTTGGCTGGATGCACGAATTGAAAAAAGGTCAGACATTCAGAATACTTGATATTGAGGGTAACCAAGCCGTTGATACGACATTTTATGATTTGGAAAACCCTGAGGATCACTACGGTGCGGTACAGACAATCGTGGCACAGAAAAATATTTATTTGACAACGGGAAGTATTTTAAGAGCCGAGTCGGGCAAACCGTTACTTGAAATCACAGCAGACAAGACAGGCAGACACGATACTTTGGGCGGTGCTTGTTCATCGCAAAGCAATACAGTCAGATATGCGAGAGAAAAGAGATATATGCACAACTGCCGTGACAGCTTTATGCTACAGCTTGCCGACACTACGGCAGACATTAAAAAGCGTGACCTTGCACCGAATATCAACTTCTTTATGAATGTGCCTATCACAAAAGAGGGCGGATATAAATTTGATGACGGTGTATCGGCACCGGGCAAGTATGTTGAGATGAAAGCATTGGCAGATGTTATGATTCTTATAAGCAACTGTCCGCAGCTAAACAATCCGTGTAACGCATACAACCCTACACCCGTAAGACTTCTTATCTGGGATTAATAAATTGGCAAAGGAAGATTAATATGTTCAGTAAAGTTTTAATAGCAAACAGAGGTGCAATCGCCGTAAGAATTGAAAGAACGCTTGCTAAGATGGGCGTAAAGAGTGTGGCTGTTTACTCAAAGGCAGACAGGGACAGCTTGCACGTTGAAAATGCCGATGAGGCGGTATATCTTGGCGAGGGTACGGCAAAAGATACATACCTTGACGTTGATAAAATAATCAAAGCGGCACTTGATACAGGTGCGGAAGCAATACATCCCGGTTACGGATTTTTAAGTGAAAACACTGTTTTCGCCGCAAAGTGTGAAGAAAACAATATCAAGTTTGTAGGACCTGATTCAAGTCAAATTAAGCTTTTCGGTTTGAAACACTCCGCAAGAGAAATTGCACAAAAAGCAAACGTACCGCTTTTGTCCGGTACGGGACTTTTAAAAGGTGTTGACGAGGCGATTGTCGAGGCTGAAAAAATCGGTTATCCGGTAATGATAAAGAGTACAGCCGGCGGCGGTGGTATCGGTATAAGAATTTGTGAAAACAAGGACGAGCTTGTTGCGTCATACGACAACGTTTGTCACCTTGCGGAAAGCAATTTCAATGATGCAGGCGTATTTCTTGAAAAATATATCAGAAAAGCAAGACACGTTGAAGTACAGATTTTCGGTAATGAATACGGCGAAGTTGCAACGCTTGGTGAACGTGATTGTTCGGTTCAGAGAAGAAACCAAAAGGTTGTCGAGGAATCTCCGGCACCGAATTTGTCTGATACGGTTCGTGAACAAATGTACACAGCCGCAAAGAGTCTTGCAAAGACAAGCGGTTACAGAAGTGCCGGCACTGTTGAATTTCTTTATGACGAGTCTGACGAAAAGTTCTATTTTCTTGAAGTCAATACAAGATTACAGGTTGAACACGGTATAACGGAAGAAGTTTACGGTGTTGACCTTGTTGAATGGATGATTAAAGAGGCGGCAGGCGAGCTTAAAGGTATTGAAGAATTTAAGGCGGTGCCGAACGGACATTCAATCGAAGTCAGAGTATATGCGGAGGACTGTATAAATAATTTCAGACCGTGCAGCGGTAAGATTGATGATGTTACATTTAGCGACAAAGCGAGAGTTGAAACTTGGATAAGAAAGAATATCGAAATTTCCGCATTGTATGACCCTATGCTTGCAAAACTTATTGTTCATGCGGAAAACAGAGAAAAAGCGGTTGAAAAAATGCTTGACGTTTTGACCGAATCAAAGATTTACGGCATAACGACAAACTTAGAATATTTAAAGAGTCTTATCCTTACAGGCGATTATAAAGACGGAAAGCTGTTTACAAAAATGCTTGAGGGATTTTTACCTGAAGAAAATGCACTTGAAGTGCTTGACGGCGGTGTTCAGTCAACAGTACAAGATGCTGACGGTATGATTGGGTACTGGACTGTCGGTGTACCGCCTTGCGGTGCTATGGACGCGTACAGCTTTAAAATAGGTAATAAATTGCTTGGTAACGACCTTAATGCGGCAGGTATTGAGCTTACAATGCGCGGCGGCACATACAGATTCAGAACGACCGCAAGTTTTTGTATAACAGGTGCGGATATGCAGGCAACGCTTGACGGTGAAAGTGTGCCGATGTACACGGTTATAAGTGCGTCACCTATGCAAGAGCTTAAATTTAAAACCGCCGCAAAAGGAATGAGAACATATCTTCTTGTCAAGGGCGGTATAGACGTACCTAAGATTATGGGTTCATCATCAACATTCTGTGACGGTAAATTCGGCGGTCATAACGGACGTGCATTGAGAACGGGTGATGTACTTCATCTTGCAGAGGATTGTCAGGCAGATAACTTTAATTCATTTGACGGTAAGTATATTCCTAAGATTGATAATACATGGACTATCGGCGTTTTGCCGGGCCCGCAGCCTACTTATGAATATTTGAAACCTGAATATCTTGACACACTTACAAGTTCGGAATATACCGTAAACTTTAACAGTGCAAGAACGGGTATCAGACTTAACGGACCTGTTCCGCAGTGGGTGAGAGAGGACGGCGGTGAAGCGGGACTTCATCCGTCAAATATACACGATAACGCATACGCAATCGGTACGCTTGACCTTACAGGCGACCAGTCGATTTTATTAGGTCCTGACGGTCCGTCGCTTGGCGGATTTGTTTGCCCGGTTACAACGGCAAAAGGTGAAATGTGGAAACTCGGTCAATTACATCCGGGCGATAAAGTTCACTTCCAACTTCTAACTCTTGAACAAGCCGAAACTATAAGAAAAAATCAAGATAAAAATATCAATCTTGATTATACGGACGTTGTTCTTCCGAAGCCTGCTCAGCTTGACGCGTCATATTCGATTATGGCAGAGGGAACACACGACAATACCGATTACAAAATCAGATTGCAGGGTGAAGAAAATATCCTTGTTGAATACGGCGATATGGTGCTTGATATTGAACTGCGTTTCAGAGTACATATTCTTATGAACGAAATCGAAAAATCGGATTTACCTGTAATTGATATGACACCCGGTATTCGTTCATTGCAAGTACATTTTGATGTAAATAAAATTTCTGCGAGAGAAGTTTGTGAAAAAGTAAAAGAAATAAATGCAAACCTTTCATCGCTGGACGATATAACAGTACCGTCAAGAATTATCAAACTTCCGCTTTCATGGGACGATCCGCAAACACAGCTTGCCGCAAAGCGTTATCAGCAGACGGTAAGACCGAATGCACCTTGGTGTCCGTCTAACCCTGAATTTATCAGAAGAATTAACGGTCTTGACAGTATCGGGGACGTTCAGAATATTGTGTTTGACGCAGATTATCTTGTACTTGGTTTGGGTGACGTTTATCTTGGCGCACCGGTTGCGACACCGGTTGACCCACGTCACAGAATGGTAACGACAAAGTATAATCCGGCAAGACCTTGGACGCCTGAAAACGCTGTCGGTATCGGCGGAGCATACCTTTGCGTATACGGTATGGAGGGCCCCGGCGGTTATCAGTTTGTCGGTCGTACAATTCAGATGTGGAATCCGTTAAGAGAAACGGAGTATTTCAAAAAAGGTAAGCCGTGGCTTTTGAATTTCTTTGACAGACTTAAATTTTATCCGTGCAGTGCCGATGAGATTTTACAGTACAGAGATGATTTTCTTAGAGGTAAATTCCACATTGATATTGAGGAAACTACATTTAATTTGGGTAAGTACAAGGAATATCTTGAAAGTATCAAAGAGTCCGCTCAAAAATTCAAGGCACATCAAGAGGCATCATTCCAAGCAGAAAGACAGAGATGGATTGAAAATGGACTTGACCATTTTGAATCGGATACGGAAACGGAAGATACTCACGCAGATGATGTTTTGCCTGACGGCTGTGAGCCGATTAACGCAACTATTCCGGGCAGTGTATGGAAAGTCTTGATTGAAGAAGGTCAGGAAGTTAAGAAAGGTGATACGGTTGCCGTTTTGGAAAGTATGAAGATGGAATTCCCTATTGAAAGTGAATACAGCGGAGTAATTGAAAAGGTATTTATAAAGACAAGTCAACAGGTTGACGCAGGTCAGATGATTGCGGCTGTAAAAACGGAGGAATAAGTAATGAAGTTTTTCCCTAAGAAATTATCATTGAAATGGATAAATCAAGCGTATGACAATAACGAACTTACACCTTACGAGCTTGTCGATGAAATTTTGAAAAGAGCCGAAGAAAATAAGGACAAGAATATTTGGATAGTTGCTCCGTCAAGAGAGCTTATGGAAAAGTATATCTCAAAACTTCCGCCGAGAAGTGAGGATAAACCGCTGTGGGGAATACCGTTCGCGATAAAGGATAATATCGACCTTGAGGGTGTTCCGACAACGGCGGCTTGCCCCGAATATTCGTATATGCCGAAAAAAAGTGCGTTTGTGGTACAGAAGTTAATTGACGCAGGTGCGTTCCCTGTCGGAAAGACAAATCTTGACCAATTTGCAACGGGACTTGTCGGTACAAGAAGTCCGTACGGTGAAGTGCATAATGCGTATGACGATAAAATGATTAGCGGCGGCTCAAGTTCGGGTTCTGCGGTGTCGGTTGCCTTGGGTATGGCGGCGTTTTCGCTCGGTACCGATACGGCAGGCTCCGGAAGAGTACCCGCAATGCTAAATACACTTGTGGGGTTTAAACCGTCATTGGGTGCTTGGTCCACATCCGGCGTAGTACCGGCTTGTGCAAGCCTTGACTGTGTGACGGTATTTGCAAACAGTCTTGAAGATACCGAAACAGTCAATCAATATGCCAAAGGCTATGATGCGGAATGTGTTTGGTCGAAAGAATATGAGGATAAAGGTAAAAAACTTCCCGAAAAAATATATCTTCCTTTGAAAGAACCAGCATTTTTCGGTGATAACGCAGATGTTCATAAGGCTAAATGGTATTCGGCAACGGAACGTATAAAAAAACTCGGAGTTAAGGTTGAATATATTGATTATAAAATGTTTTACGATGCCGCGTTAATTCTTTATGACGGTGCGTATGTTGCGGAAAGATGGGCTGACTTAAAAGAATTTGTCATTGAAAACGAGGATAAAGTTTTTCCTGTTACCAAGAAAATTCTTCAGTCGGGCGGTACGGAAGAAAAGACCGCCGCAAGACTGTTTGAAGATTTGCATATGTTGCAATATTACAGACACAAGGCAAAGGAAATATTAAAAAATGCCGTTATGGTAATGCCGACGGCAGGAGGCACATTCACAAGAGAACAAGTAAGGGAAGATCCCGTAAAGACGAACAGCTTAATGGGACTTTATACAAATCACTGCAACTTGCTTGACCTTATGGCAGTGGCAGTACCCGAAAATACGCAAGATAAAAATTTACCGTTCGGAATTACGATTTTCGGACTTGCGGACAGTACAAATCTTGTACTTCAAACAGCGGAAAGTTTTCTTAAAACCGAAAGTATCGATTTTGCGGTATGCGGACTTCACAAAAAGGGATATGCCCTTGAAAGTCAGCTCACCGAATTGGGAGCGGAGTATATCGAAAGTACAGCGACTGCAAAGGAGTATAAGCTGTACAAACTCAATACAAATCCGATTAAGCCCGGACTTGTGAGAGCGGAAAACGGTGAAAATATAAATATTGATATATTCAAAATACCCGTTTCAAAGCTCGGAAGTTTTATGAGTAACGTAAACACACCGCTTTCGATAGGCAATGTCGAGCTTATCGACGGCAGATGGGTGAAAGGTTTTCTTTGCGAAGAATACGCCGTAAAAGATGCGGAAGATATAACAAGTAAAAAAAGTTTTTAATATACAACGGCGTATAGAACATATGTGTTCTATACGCCTGTTTTAACAAAACGGAGGTAAAAATAATGGAAGCTGAATTTTCAAGAATAGAGATTATAGGAAGTATGTCTAAGGTTTCGGCATTTATCGAAATGCTTAGCTCAAAACACATCAAGGAAATACATAAGCTCGGAATATCGGGCATAACCGTTTACAATGCTATGGGCTGCGGTGTGCAGAGCGGAAGCTCGGAGTATATGCTTGATTTTACGGAACAGCCTTTAAGACTTCTTCCGAAAAGTACTATGATTATGATATGTGAAACGTCTAAAGTTAAAGAAGTTATAGAATTTTTAAAAAAAGAATTTTATACGGGACACATCGGTGACGGAAAAATATTCGTGTCTGACGTTCGTAATATTATTCGTATCAGAACGGGCGAAGACGGAATTGACGCTTTGCAGAAATCAAAGATAGATTAAATCGGAGGTTACTCATATGAAAAAAATCAGTCTTTTTGGTGCAGTATCAACCGGTGTGGGTATGCTTATCGCAACGAGCTGTTTCGTTTCGTCGGCAAGCGGCTCAAGTGCGGTCGGTACACCGTTCGTTATTGCTATCGTCATAGCGTGTATAGCAAATATGCTTGCGGTTTTGTCGATAGCCGAATTAAATGCGATAATGCCTAACCTTACCGGCGGTATCGCTCAATACACTCTTGCCGGACTCGGTCCGCTGTTGACTATTGTAACGATGGTCGGCGGTTATTTAATAAGCAATGTTTTCGCAGCACCTGCCGAAGGTGCGATGTTTGCAAATGTAATGACGGAAATGACGGGTGAGGCGATACCGCCTGCGGTGTTCAGCGTGGGAATAACGATTGTTCTTATATTCATTAATCTAAAAGGTGTGAATATGTCAACGCTTTTGCAGGAAATCGTTGCGGCATTTATGGTAGTGTCATTGCTTGCACTCGGTATTATCGGCGCACTCGGTTTGGGTTCGGGTGAACAGGTGGCACAAGATGCGGTTATTTCGTCGGATTTAAAGGACATTCTTCCGCTTACCGCAACGGCATTTTGGTTCTTTATCGGTGCGGAGTTTATTGTACCTTTAGGTAAGGATATGAAAAGCCCTAAAAAAGTACCGCTCAGTATGGTGCTTTCACTCGGCATAATGGGAATTATTCAAATATTGCTTGTATTCGGATTTAAAAATTATACATTGTGGTCCGATCTTGGAAGTGCAGCGTCACCGCACGTTCTTTATGCGGTGAATATGCTCGGTAAGTGGGGCAGATATTGGATGATTATTGTCGCTATATTTGCGGCGGTAAGTACGCAAAACTCTATTATTTGTTCAGTTTCGGAAATATGCTGCGGAATGGCAAAGATGAATCTTCTTCCGGCGTTTTTTCAAAAGAAAAACAAAAACGGAGCACCTTATTGGGTTATTATAATTTTGGGTGTGCTTACTTGCATTATCGAGGCATCGGGCATTTCGACAGGTGAACAGGTGGCATTTTTAACTCTTACTTGCTCGCTTTTCTGGATGCTTTCATATATTACATCACACGTCAATGTAATTATGCTAAGACGTAAAATGAAAAATGTTCCGCGTAACTTCAAGACACCGCTTTTCCCGCTTTTGCAAATCGTGGGTATAGCACTTCAGGTGTATATGATGTTCAATATATCAACTGACCCTGTACAAAGAAGAAATATATATATTTTGTGCTTTGTTCTGTTTGCGGCATTGTTTATATACGCATTCATTTGGGTTAAGTACAGACTTAAATTACCGCTTCTGAAAGGTATCGGAGTTCATCAGGTAATGATGATGGAAAGCCCTGAATATCATCGTGTTCACAGTGATTTGAAAAATGAAAGCAATACAAATATGGGGACTTAAAAAGTCCTCATATTTTTTTTGCAATTTGATGTCGATATTAATTGTATTATGGGTGTAGGTGTGGTATAATCGTATATATTTTATTATTTGAGGAGAGTAAAGATGAACTGTTTAGAGGAAAGAATTTTAAAGGACGGAATAGTTAAAGAGGGTAACGTGCTTAAAGTGGACAGCTTTTTAAATCATCAAATGGACATTGATTTGTTTAATGAGATGGGCAAGGAATGGAAAAAACGCTTTGAGGGTGCGAATATAAATAAAATTTTGACTATCGAGGCATCGGGTATAGGTATTGCCTGTATCGCCGCACAACATTTCGGTGTGCCTGTTGTTTTTGCGAAAAAATCAAAGAGCGTAAATCTTGAGGGTGAAATGTACGTTGCGGAGGTTGAGTCATTCACGCACAAATGCAAAAATCAGGTTATTGTTGCGAAAAAGTTTTTGAATGAAAACGACCGTGTATTGATTATCGATGATTTCTTGGCAAACGGTTGTGCGCTGCAGGGATTAATTCAGATAGTCAAGTCAGCCGGTGCAACGGTTGAGGGGATAGGAATAGCTGTTGAAAAAGGCTTCCAAGCAGGCGGAAGAATTATTCGTAACTTAGGTTTTCAATTAGAATCTTTGGCAATAGTTGACGATATGGACAGCAAAACAGGTATGATTAAGTTCAGAGAGGAACAGTAAAATGAAAAACAGTGATATTAATAATATTTATAAGTTAGACGGAAAAGTGCCTGTTTCAAAAGCTATTCCGTTTGGTCTGCAACATATTTTGGCTATGTTCGTTGCGAATATCGCACCGATTATTATTGTTTCAAGTGCTTGCGGTTTAGACACAACCGAAACCGCAAGACTTATTCAGACGGCTATGATTGTTGCGGGAATAGGTTCTGTAATTCAGTTGTATCCTATATGGAAAGTCGGTTCGGGATTGCCGATTGTAATGGGAATAAGTTTTACGTTTGTATCTGTGTTCTGTTTTGTCGGTCCTACATACGGATACGGAGCCATTGTCGGAGCGGTTATTATAGGCGGAATTATTGAAGGCATACTCGGACTTTTCGCAAAATATTGGGTAAAACTGATTTCGCCGATTGTGGCGGCTTCGGTTGTAACGGCTATCGGCTTTTCGCTTTTGTCGGTCGGCGCAACATCGTTCGGCGGCGGCTCGGGTGCGGAGGATTTCGGTTCGGCTAAAAATTTAATTCTCGGAACAATTACGTTGGTTTGTTGTATCGGATTTAATATTTTCGCTAAATCATATTGGAAACAGTTGTCCGTATTGTTCGGACTTATCGTAGGTTACATTGTGGCTGTGTGTATGGGTATGGTTGATTTTTCTGGATTGAGTACGGCACAAATCGTATCACTTCCGCAGATACTTCCGATTAAACCGACATTCAATATAGGCGCGATTATTTCCGTGCTTGTGATTTTCCTTGTGTCCGCAACGGAAACAATAGGAGATACATCGGCACTTGCGTCATCGGGATTAAATCGTGAGGTTTCAAAGAAGGAGCTTACAGGCTCAATCGCCGCAGACGGTTTTGTCAGTGCATTGTCGGGACTTTTCGGTTGTTTGCCGATTACGTCGTTCAGCCAAAATGTGGGACTTGTTTCAATGACAAAAGTCGTAAACAGATTTACGATTTTCACAGGCTGCGTTATTATGGTTTTGGCAGGATTGTTCCCTATGTTCGGAACATTACTTGCAACATTGCCTGAGGCTGTGCTTGGCGGCTGTACGCTTATGATGTTCGGTAATATTGTTATAAGCGGTTTGCAGATGATTGCAAAATGCGGTTTTTCACAAAGAAATATTATTATCGCCGCATTGTCATTGAGTATCGGACTTGGCTTTACGCAAGTTCCTGAAATTTTCTCAATCTTTCCGCAAATCATTCAAAACGTGTTCGCTGAAAACTGCGTTGCGGTTGTGTTCTTGGTTTCGATAATTTTGAATTTGGTGCTGCCGAAAAATATGGAGGCTCATCAATCATAAAAAAACAGCAGACTATCCTAAAATAGTCTGCTGTTTTTATGATTAAAATTTTCCGTATTGCGCGATACCGCAGAGTTCTTCTTCTATTCTCAAAAGCTGATTGTATTTTGCAACTCTGTCTGTTCGGCTCGGTGCGCCTGTTTTTATTTGCCCTGCGTTTACAGCAACGGCAATATCGGCGATTGTTGTATCTTCCGTTTCACCGCTGCGGTGTGATATAACGGCGGTATAGCCGTTTTTATGTGCCATTTCAACCGCGTCAAGTGTTTCGGAAAGTGTGCCGATTTGATTAACCTTGATAAGAATTGAGTTTGCGACATCTGATAAAATACCCTTTTCAAGTCGTTTTGGGTTTGTGACGAACAAGTCATCTCCGACAAGCTGAATTTTATCGCCGAGCTTATCGGTAAGGATTTTCCAACCGTCCCAATCATCTTCTCCGAGTGCGTCCTCAATAGAGAAAATCGGATATTTTTCACACAGGATCTGCCAGTATTCAACAAGTTCCGAAGCAGTCTTTTTTATACCGGATTTCGGCAACAAATATGTTCCGTCATCTTGTACCCATTCCGAAGACGCGGCATCTATGGCAATTTTAAAATCTTCACCTGCCTTGTAGCCTGCACGTCCGATTGCGCTCATTATAACTTCAAGTGCTTTTTCGTCTGTTTCAAGATTCGGTGCAAAACCGCCTTCGTCACCGACCGCGGTGGTATTACCCATTTCGGAAAGCACCTTTTTCAATTCGTGAAATACTTCACTGCACCAACGCAAGCCTTGTTTAAATGACTTTGCGCCATACGGCATTATCATAAATTCCTGTATATCGACGTTGTTATTTGCGTGTGCACCGCCGTTTAATATGTTCATCATAGGTACGGGAAGTACATAAGAATTTATACCGCCTATATATTGAAAAAGCGGTATTTCAAGGCTTGCCGCAGCCGCTCTTGCAACGGCTAACGATACACCGAGTATTGCGTTTGCACCGAGATTTGATTTATTGTCTGTGCCGTCAAGCTCACACATTTTCATATCTATCGAGCGTTGGTCAAGTACATTCATACCGATTAACACATCTGCAATTTTTTCATTTACATTCGCCACAGCATTTTTTACACCTTTACCGCCGTAACGCTTTTTGTCATTATCCCTAAGTTCCACAGCCTCAAAAACACCTGTTGACGCACCTGACGGAACGATTGCTCTGCCCGACGCACATTCTGTATGCACCTCAACTTCGACTGTCGGATTACCGCGTGAATCCATAACTTCACGTCCGAAAATGTCGACTATTTCAATGTACTGTTTCATAGATATATCCTCCTTTGATTTAGTTCATAATAGAGTATTACCAAATAATCACTGTATTATTCAAAACAAACACATATAATATGAAATTCGTAGGAAATAACAGCCATTGACGGATTAATATGATAAGTGTATAATGGGGGTGTACATATCAAGTTATCACAAAAGGAGAGTTGATTATGAAGAAATTTATAGGAATGGCACTTGCAGCGGTGATTTCGGCATCGTCATTTACGGCACTTGCGGCAGGGGCTATACCCGATCATCAAGGCACAAGTATGGACGGTATTGAAATCGGTACGGCTCAGCTTAATTCGGCGGTAAAAAGTTATTATGATTTATTCGAGCAGGCAGGTGACCAATACGGTGTAGACCCAAACTTGCTTGCGGCAATATGTATGCAGGAATCGTCGGGAAGAAATTTGAGTTACCGTGATGACGGAAGTGAATATCCGGCATGGGGTATTATGCAGATTGAAAATACTTTGGAAAAATCATTCGCCAAGTTCGGTGAGGACACTACGGGAGAAAAATGGACGCTTCAAGATAGACTTGATCCGACTAAGGCAGTGCCGTTTGCGGCATATTTAATTTCACAGTCGCTTATCAGATATGATTGTGATTATATGAAAATGATTCAGTCGTATAACTTCGGACAAACCGTGCTTGACAGAATAATTGCGGCGAAGGGTGACGATTGGCTTTCGGAACGCGTCAATGCCGCGCAGTATGCGACAAATTGGCCGTACAATACTTACGGTGACGCACAGTACATAGAACACGTTATGAGATATTATCATAATGATATTGATTACATAGGTGCAAAGGTAAGAATAGACGGTAAATTGCTTGCGTTTGACGACCAGTATCCGTTGCTTAAAACCATTGAAGGTGAAACGTATACAATGATACCAGTAAGAGGTATATCAGAGGCTCTTAATGCAAAAGTGGACTGGGACGGTGACAAGCAGGAGATTACGGTTAAAAAGGGCGGCGACAAAGTCGTGATGTATCTTGACAGTGATGTTGCGTACATAAATGATACACCGATAACGCTTGATGCACCCGCAACGCTTATGAACAACAGAACAATGGTTCCGCTTAGATTTGTCATGGAAGCATTTAATGTTACTGTTGATTGGAACGGTGACACAAGAACTGTTGAAATAACAAAATAAAAGTTAGTGAATATGTACAAAAAAGTATCGTTTGATTTTTATAATCTGACGGTACTTTTTTTGTTATCTTTATATGATAATGTGGTATATATGTAATATATGAAAGCTATTGCAAGGCTGTCGACAAAATGTCGCCAGCCCAAAAATTACATCATGCTGATGTAAATTTTGAGTTCTATCAGAGAAAAAATATAAAGTTCCTCCAAAGTCGAAACTTTATATTTTAAGTCATTTCTGCCGCGCATGTCGCCAGAAATGATTTTTAATGAGGGGGTATCGGAAAGACGTCCGACGCTCGCAGAGCGGTTTTGCCAACGGCAAAACTACTGAAAAAGCACCTCAAACTCCCATAAATAAAGTAGACAAAACCATAAAGGTTTTGTCTAAAAGAACATACAAAAAGCGATAGCCAAATAAAATGAACGAAAAATATTATATTAGGAGGGTCAATCAAATGAAAACGTATTCAATGGACGCAATTCGGAACATCGCCGTTATGGGACACGGTAAATGCGGTAAGACAACGCTTACAGAGGCAATGCTGTTCAATGCGAAAATGACCGACAGAATGGGCAAAGTCGCTGACGGCAACACTGTAACGGACTATGACGGTGAAGAAATCAAAAGACAATTCAGTATTTCAACCGCTCTTGCAACGGTAGAGTGGAAAGATATGAAATATAATATGATAGATACACCGGGCTTTTTTGATTTTGTCGGTGACGTTAAAGAGGGTATCCGTGCGGCGGATTCGGCACTTATTGTATTGAGCGGAAGAAGCGGTGTAAGCGTCGGTACGGAGAACGTGTTCAGATACGCAAAACAAAGAGGTGTGCCGATTATGTTCTTTGTCAACAAAATTGATGATGACAGAGCGGATTATCAAAAAACTCTTGAGGAAATGAAAGAAAAGTTCGGAAAATCAGTAACTCCGTTCGTTTATCCGATAAGAGAAGGTGACGAATTCAAAGGCTTTGTCGATATTGTCGATATGACGGCAAGAAGATACGAAGGACAGGACAGAGTGGATATTCCTGTACCCGACGGTATGGCGGAAATTGTCGCACCGCTTAGAGAAATGATTATGGAGGCTGTTGCCGAAACCGATGAGGCACTTATGGTTAAGTATTTCAACGGTGAAGAATTTACTTTTGACGAAATTAAGCAAGCTATAAGAAAAGGTGTTAAGGACGGTGTTATTTATCCTGTATACTGCGGCAGCGGTCAGGATAATATCGGTGTGCGTTCGCTTATGGACGGTATGGGTAAGTATTTGCCTGCTCCGTCGGAAATTGAGGAAATCGCGAGAGTTGCCGACACAGGTGAGCCTGTTGAGCTTGTACAGAGTGAAACGGAAACAACGGCGGCGGTTGTATTTAAAACAATCGCAGACCCTTATGTTGGTAAGATGTCGTTGTTCAGAGTTTATTCCGGTGAGGTAAAGGGTGACAGCACGCTGTACAATCCGAACAAGGACGTAAACGAAAAGATTGGCAAGGTATTTAATCTTTGCGGTAAAAAACAGCTTGACGCAAAGTCGATAAAAGCCGGTGACATCGGCGCGGTTGCAAAACTTGAAAGCACAAAAACAGGTGATACATTATGTGAAAAAGGTAAGAATATCATACTTACCGGTATTGAATTTCCGCAGCCTGTTTTGTCTATGGCGATTAAACCGCAGACAAAGGGCGATGAAGAAAAGATTATAAGCGGTATTAACAAGCTTATGGAGGAGGATCCGACATTCACAATTACAAACAATACCGAAACAAAGCAGACTCTTATAAACGGTCAGGGCGAACAGCATATTGACGTTATTATAAGCAAATTAAAATCAAAATACGGTGTCGGTGCAGTTTTGGAAGACCCTATTGTTCCGTATCGCGAAACAATCAAGGGCAAGGCTACCGTTGAAGGCAAACACAAGAAACAATCTGGCGGTCACGGTCAGTACGGTCACGTTAAGATTGAATTTGAGCCGGGTGTGTCGGAAGATATGATTTTTGAAGAAAAAGTATTCGGCGGTTCTGTGCCTAAAAACTATTTCCCTGCCGTTGAAAAAGGCTTGCGTGATTCGTGCCGGAAAGGTGTGCTTGCAGGTTATCCCGTTGTGAACTTGAAAGCTACATTACTTGACGGTTCGTATCACCCTGTCGATTCGTCGGAAATGGCATTTAAGACGGCGGCGGCTATCGCGTACAAAGAGGGTTTGAAACAGGCTAACCCTGTCTTGCTTGAGCCTATCGGCTACTTGAAAGTATATATTCCTGAAAATATTATGGGCGATATTATCGGTGATATTAATAAACGCCGCGGCCAGATTATGGGTATGGGCGAAAGCGATAAAGAGGGACTTAATATGGTTGAGGCTGAAGTGCCTATGTCCGAAATGTTCCGTTATGCGACCGACTTGCGTTCTATGAGTCAGGGCAGAGGTATGTTCTCGTTTGAGTTTACCCGTTACGAGCAAGCTCCGTCAAATGTTGCCGAAAAAGTTATACAAAGCTCAAAAAATAAAGAGTAATCAAGCAAAAAACTCCTTTTTGTCATATGATTAAAATATGTTTAGTTAATTTTACTAAAGAATAAAAAGTATTTTTGTGAATTATACGACTAACAATTTGTATTTAAATATGTTATCATATATATATCAAAAAGATGTATTATAAAGATAACAATACACTTAAACAAGCAGAATAAATGAAATCTGGTTTATTTTGTATAAAAATTTTTCTTGGACGAGAGGGGAACAATTAATTATGGCAGATTTACAATTAAAACACATTTACAAAAGATATGCAGGCGGCGTTACTGCTGTAAGTGACTTTACACTTGACATTGACGATAAGGAATTCATCATTCTTGTAGGTCCTTCAGGTTGTGGTAAGTCAACAACTCTAAGAATGGTTGCCGGTCTTGAAGAAATTTCAGAAGGTGAACTTTATATCGGCGGACGTCTTGTAAACGACGTTGCTCCTAAAGACAGAGATATTGCAATGGTTTTCCAAAACTACGCTCTATATCCTCATATGACAGTATTTGAAAATATGGCATTTGGTCTAAAGCTTAGAAAAACTCCAAAGGACGAAATCAAGAAGCGTGTTACAGAAGCTGCAAAGATTCTTGACATTGAGCATCTTCTTGACAGAAAGCCGAAGGCTCTTTCAGGCGGTCAAAGACAGCGTGTTGCTATGGGACGTGCAATCGTTCGTAATCCTAAGGTATTCCTTATGGACGAACCTCTATCAAACCTTGATGCAAAGCTAAGAGTTGCAATGAGAACTGAAATTAAGAAGTTACATAACAAACTTCAAACAACATTTATGTACGTTACTCATGACCAGACAGAGGCTATGACAATGGGTACTCGTATCGTTGTTATGAAGGATGGTGTTATTCAACAAGTTGATACACCTGCTAACCTTTATACAAAGCCTGATAACGTATTCGTTGCAGGATTTATCGGTTCACCGCAAATGAACTTCGTTACTGCTACACTATCAAAGGAAAACGGTAGCGTATACGCATCATTTGGCGATAACAAGATTATGATTCCTAACGGTAAGGTTACACCTGAACTTGAAGGTTATATCGGTAAGGAAGTAATCGTTGGTATCAGACCTGAAGATATTCACGATGACGAGGCATTCATTTCAAGCAGACCTGAGGCTGTATGTAATGCATACGTTGAAGTTACTGAAATGATGGGTGCTGAAACATATTTGTATCTTGAACTTGCAGGTGAACAGTTCACAGCAAGAGTTAATCAACGTTCAACAGCTAAGATTGGTGATACAATCAAGGTTGCATTTGAAACAAACAAAATTCATATCTTTGATAAGGATACAGAAATGGCTATCGTTCACTAATTCGATTAGACAATTTAATTGTAGACAAAACCCATATGGGTTTTGTCTACTTTGCTTTTATGAGGAATTACAGAGGAAAAGGAGTTTATATGTAATGGTTTTGATGATTTTATTTTTGGTGATAGGGTTTGTGCTTTTGGTTAAAGGTGCGGATTTGTTTGTTGACGGTGCGTGTGATTTGTCGGCAAAGTTGAGAATTCCGGCATATATAGTCGGACTTACGGTAGTGGCGTTCGGAACAAGTTTGCCCGAGGCGGCGGTTAGCATAACTGCGTCACTGCAAGGCAGTAATGAAATTGCAATCGGTAATATAATCGGATCAAATATATTTAATACGCTTGTTGTACTTGGTGCAAGTGCTTTGTTCGCACCTGTTGCTGTAAAAGGAAATATCCTAAAACGTGATTTTCCATTCTGTATCGGTATAACCGCTGTAATGATTGTGCTTTTAATGACATTAAATCATGGTGATATTGCATTGACAAGATTGGACGGTATTATACTTCTTGCATTGTTTGCGGTGTTTATGGTCGGTTCTGTTGTGATGGGTAAGAAAGAAAGTAAATTAATTGAAAGTGCGGAGGATAGCGAAAAGGCAGATTTGCCAATGTGGAAATGCCTCTTGTTTATAATAATCGGCTTTGTCGGTGTTGTGGTCGGCGGTCAGCTTACTGTTAAAGGCGCAAAGGAACTTGCACTTATGGCGGGAATGAGTGAAAGAGTTGTCGGTCTTACCGTTGTGGCGATAGGTACATCACTTCCTGAACTTGTGACTTCGATTGTTGCCGCAAGAAAACAACAAAATGATATTGCGGTAGGTAACGTAATCGGCTCGAATATATTTAATTTGTTGTTCATTCTCGGAATATCAGCGACAATCGGTACAATAGGTACTGACTTTAATGTGGTAATTGACGGTTGTGTGTTGATTGGAATATGCTTGTTTACTTATATTTTTGCACTTGCTAATAAAAAGATTAATCGCCCTTGCGGTGTGGTTATGATTTTTATGTATGTGGCATATACGGTGTATTTGTTGGTAAGATAAGGGGGTTTATGAAAAAGTATTATATAGGCGGGCTGCTGACTTTGGTTACGATTGCTTTTGCAACGGTAACTTTGGCAGTGAATAAAGATGTGATTGGTTATCGCAGATATATATATACACCGCCCACAAAAGCAGGTAGTATTGTGTTTGTTGCTTTTGCGATATACATAGCTGTTTTGTCAGTCGGTGCTTTGGTTTATGCGATTTACAGACACTTTCATAAAGATGAATAGTTGTGTAGTAGGGGCGACAGTTGGTCGCCCTTTTTGTGTGATTAAGTTTGCTATCGTTTATGAGAATTTCGGAGTGGCGACAGTTGGTCGCCCGTTTGCATGATTGGAGTTCGCTGTTGTTTGAGTGGAACGTGTATAGGGGCGACCATTGGTCGCCTGTTTGTGTGATTGAAATTCAATAGAGAGCCACCCCTCAGTCGACAGTGTCGACAGCTCCCCTCAAGGGGAGCCTTACGGAATGTGGCGGAGAATTGAAAGATTTTCGTTGAGAGGAAAAGGAAAGTCGAGAGCACCGTTCTGTACGAAAGGAATTAGTCTGAGGTTATGATTAGGCGACATAGATGAAATTTATATGAAAGACAGTAAAGCCACCCCTCAGTCGACGGTGTCGACAGCTCCCCTCAAGGGGAGCCTTATGGGATTTTGCGGAAAATAAAAAGCCTCCCATTGAGGGGAGGTGGCACGAGGAACGAGTGACGGAGGGGTGGCTACTTGCAAAATCAAAAATAAAATATGGCTACATACAAAAATGCAAACAAAAAGGCAGTCAATCGACTGCCTTTAAATTAACCTAAAATTTTACCTTCAAACTCAACACGCTTCTTAACTGTCTGCATAACATTGTCAAACTGCTGCGGAGTAAGTGATTGAGCACCGTCGCACAATGCTTTCTTTGGATTATTATGAACTTCAATCATAATACCGTCTGCACCTACTGCGATAGCCGCTTTTGTAAGCGATTCAACCATCCACGGCAAACCTGTTGCGTGACTTGGGTCAACGATTACAGGCAAGTGTGAAATTGACTTTAATGCCGGTATTGCCGAAAGGTCAAGAGTATTTCTTGTGAATGTTTCGTAAGTTCTTATACCTCTTTCGCAGAAAATAACCTGTTCGTTACCGCCTGCCATAATGTATTCCGCACTCATAACCCATTCTTCGATTGTGCTTGAAAGACCACGCTTTAAAAGTATAGGCTTATTGCATTTACCAAGTTCCTTTAAAAGTTCAAAGTTCTGCATATTTCTTGCACCGACTTGAATTATATCAACATCTTCAAACAAATCAAGATGTGCCTGATTCATAATTTCTGTAACTATCGGAAGTCCTGTTGCCTTCTTTGCTTCAAGAAGAATTTTAAGACCTTCGTCATGAAGTCCTTGGAATGAATAAGGTGATGTTCTCGGCTTGAATGCACCGCCTCTTAAAAATGAAGCACCGCTCTTTTTAACTGCTTCGGCTGTTTCTGTCATTTGCGGAATTGTTTCTACCGAACAAGGACCTGCAATTACGCTGAAATGACTTTCACCTACTGTTCTGCCGGCAATGTTGAAAATACTGCTATCCGGGTGGAACTTGCGGTTTGCAAGCTTGAACGGCTCGGAAACTCTCTTAACGTCTGCGACTACGTCAATAGTCTTTAAATCGTCTGTGTCAAGAGTTGAAGTATCACCGATAATACCAACTATTGTGGAATTTTCGCCCTTACTGTAATGATGGTCAAAGCCCATGTCCTCCAGCTGTTTTAAAAGTGCGTTTACCTCGTTTTGTTCTGCGTTTTGTTTTAGAATTACAATCATTTTTCATATCTCCTTTTCTACCATACTACATCTTACCGACGATTGTATATCGGCAAGCAACAACCAACGCGGTTGCTTATCACATTTTACTACTATTTTTGACATATGTCAAGAGGTGTGATAAAATAAGGTTATATCTACTGAATGGAGAATTATATGGAAGAAAAATTTATGAAAGAGGCACTGAAGCAAGCAAAAAAAGCCGCGTCAATCGGTGAAACTCCAATCGGTGCGGTTATAGTGCGTGACGGTGAGATTATCGCAAGAGGGTACAACAAGCGTGAAACCAAGAAAAACGCATTACTTCACGCCGAAATAATAGCGATAAACAAGGCTTGCAAAAAACTCGGCGGTTGGAGATTACCGCGATGTGAAATGTATGTTACGCTTGAGCCTTGTCCGATGTGTGCAGGGGCGATTATTAATTCACGCATTGAAAATTTGTATTTCGGTGCGTATGACAAAAAGTCCGGTTGTGCCGGTTCGGTTATCAATTTATTTGAAAGCGGTATGTTCAATCACAATGTCAATGTGACAGGCGGTATAACGGAAGATAAATGTGCAAGCATATTGACTGAATTTTTTAGAGAGTTAAGAAAAAAGAAATAGACTGTTTTTTATATTGCAATTTATTTACAGATGTAATATAATAAATTTTAAGGGGTGATTTTTAATGAAAATAAGAAAAATTATATCAGCTATACTTACTATGTCTGTTATGTCGGCTTGCATAATACCTATTGCAAAAGCGGACGGATTGTATTCGGAAAAATTCGATATGACGAAAGTAAAAGCAGACAAGACGGACGGTGTTACGAAAGAAGTGGAAGTGCCTGACGGTGACTACACTGTAACGGTAACAACAGGCGGAAAAACAGAAACAAATGCGAATATTTATATAAACTGCGGTGAACGTGTAAGAGCGTACACGCTTGAGGCAGGCGAAACACAGGAAAATGAACAGCCTGTTGTGCCGAAAAACGGAAAAATCACTGTACAGGTTAAGGGTGACAACCCTAACGTGACGGAAATAGAAATAGAACAGTTACCGACACGAGAAAAAGCCGAAAAACCTACTATATATATTGCAGGTGATTCAACGGCACAAACTTACAACTATACAAAGGTATACCCTCAAACAGGTTGGGGACAAGTTTTTGCCGATTATTTTAATGACGATATAATTATTGAAAACCGTGCAATGGGCGGAAGAAGTTCAAAGAGTTATGACAACGACGGCAGACTTGACAGAATACTTACAGAAATGCACCCTGGTGACTATGTGTTTATTCAGTTCGGTATAAATGACGGTGCTGAAAATAAACCGGAAAGATACATAAGTGTTGAGGACTACAAAAAGTTAATTACAGACAAGTATATCGGTGAGGTTGAAAAACGCGGCGGAACACCTGTGCTTATGACTGCAAATGCGGCTGCTTGGTGGGACGAAGAAAACAACTGTTTTATGGAGTCGCGAAAAGATTACGCAGACCCTACGCGTGAAATCGCAGAAGAAACAGGCTGCAAATTTATTGATGAAAATAAAATCGTGACAGATGCGTGGAACAGTATGAGTAAGAATCGTGTTTTGTCGGGCTATTTTATATGTGAGCCGCTTGAAAGTAAGGCTTATCCGTCAGGTACGAACGACACCACTCATATGAAAGCCAAAGGCGCAAAGAGAGTTGCAAAGCTTATTGCGGATGCAATTCCGGAAAATGTGCCTGAACTGGCAAAGTATTTAAAGGGTGACGAAACATTTACGGATATACAAGGTCATTGGGCGGAAGATGTTATAAAAACACTTGCAGAGAATGACAAAGTATCGGGAGTCGGTGACGGAAAGTTTAATCCCGACGGAACTGTAACGCGTGCGGAATTTTTGAAAATGGCGATGGATTCGTTGGGCATAGTCGGTCACGCATATCGTGACGGCGAATGCCTTGACGCAACAAATGATGATTGGTATTGCTACTATTTGCAGGGTGCGTTGGATAAGGATATTATTCCTGAAGAAATGATTGAGGACTGTGATTTTACAAATGTTACAAAAACTCTTAAAGAATCAACAGAGAAAGAAAAGGCTGTCAGAGCTAATGTAAATGTTTATACGGGTAAGTTTTACGGTGATAAGCCTATTACTCGTGAGGAAATGGCTGTAATTGCAACTCGTTGCAAAAATTATAAAATGAGAAACTGGAGAGACTGGGACAATGAAAGACGTATTCCTGTTTTTTCGTTTAAAGACAGTGATGAAATTGATGAAAAATATATAAGTTATGTAGTACATGCTTATAATTTGAAATATATAGACGGTATGGAAGACGGTCGCTTTGCACCGAAAGAGAATTTGACACGTGCACAGGCGGCGGTTGTAATGAATAATTTAAAATAGGAGAAATAGGAATGAATATAAAGAAAGTAGTCGCAGTGGCATTGATATTGTCGTCAATGACGGCGGTATCGGCAAGTGCGGCTGAATTTAACGACATCAAAGGTCATTGGGCGGAAGAGGTTATCAATGAGCTTGCCGACAAAGATATTATACACGGTGTTTCGGATACAGAATTTAATCCGGACGGAACTGTAACGCGTGCAGAGTTTTTGAAGATGGCTTTGGGTACAGTCGGTATTGCCGATGTGCCGTACAGGAGCGGCGAATGTCTTGATGTTACCGCGTCCGATTGGTACGGAGGTTGTGTGCAAAGTGCACTCGACAAAGGCTTGATACCTGAAAATATGATTGGCAATTATGCAGCAAAGATAACAGACGGCAAGGCTATTTACAGTGGCTTTTTTGACGGCGATAAGCCGATAAAACGTGAAGAAATGGCGTATATGGTTTATATGCTGTATCAATACAGTTGTGATGAGGAGGAGTCTTATAACATACTTACTCCTGTCGATTTACAGTTTGATGATGTAAGCCAAATATCGCAATGGGCATTGGACGGCGTCAGATATGCGTATACAAACGGCTTAATATCGGGTATGGACGATGATACGTTCAGACCGCAGCAAACCGCAACTCGTGCGCAGGCTGCGTCTATTATAAGCAGATTACTTGATAAAACGGAATAGAGGTGTAAGAAATGTTTAGCAAAAAAACAATCAGAATTATTTGTCTTGTTACCGCAATAGCTATGGTTGTACCTATTTGTATAGGTATTATCAGTATGTTTGCAGGTGTTAATTAATGTTTAAGGAGAAGTACATATGAAGAAAAAAATCATATGGTTATTTTATTTGTTGTTTGCAATATGTTTTACTTTTACTGCAATAAATATAATATTGCATAATACATATTATAAAGCATTGCACTTGATTTGTGTTACAACAATATGCTTAGTCGGGTTGACAATAATATATAAAAACCTTTCCAAAAACGAGAAATTCATTGAGAAAAATTATAATAAGATACTTATCTCATTTGGTATAGGTATGTTTATAATAGAGATTGTATTGGGAATTGCATTAAGGTATGATCCGTTGTGGGATGTTGGCGCGATACATAAAGGTGCTATTGAATGGGTTGAAACAGGGACGTTTGAAAATTATTATGAATATTTCTATAGATTTCCTAACAATCTTGCGGCAATGGCATTTTTGCATTTGTTTTTCAAAATTGCATCAATATTTGGAATTAAAGACTATTTTGCGGTTTCTGTCGTAATAAACAGTATTATGGTAAGCTGTACAACAGTAATAGTATCACTGATTTGCAAGAAAATAGCTGACGTAAAACATGCTGTTTTTGCATTGGTACTGTTTGGATTCAGTGTGCAATTCTATTTTTTGGGCGGTGCTGTGTATACTGATATGCTTTCTGTTATGTTCCCGGTATTATTTTTCTATTTATATCTGAACTCTAAAGAGCAATCGGGAAAAAGAAAAATAATTACATATATATTAATGGGACTGACAATTACAATAGGAAGTTTGAATAAATTCACTGTAATCATAATTGCTATAGCGGTAGGCATTGATTTGCTCATAAACAGAAAATTCAAGGAGTTTACGAAAATTCTTGTCAGCGTAGTGAGTATTATGATGATATTTAATGTAACATTTAATTTATATATGTATTCTTCTCATTTGGACAGACAAACGGCTAATGGTGAAAATACACCGTATAATCATTGGGTCATGATGGGGCTTAAAGGTGATGGTGTATATAATCCTGAGGATTATGAGTTTACAAGGAAATATGATTACGATGAAAACAGAAACAGTAAGATAAATAAAGAGATTTTCGATAGAATAAAAAAATTGGGTTTTTGTGGTATATTTGATTTGGCAATGACAAAATCAACAGCAGATTTCGGAAACGGAACATATGGTGCTGAAGATTTTTATAATTGTAATCCTCAAACCGATACAAAGTTGCATAATTGGATTTTGCCCGAGGGGAAGAATTATAAAAAGTATGCAACATATGCAACATCAATGCATATTGCAATATTAATTTTGATGTTAACTGCTGCATGGGGATTTGTATGCTCTGATGATGAAAAACGTAAAAAGATGTTTTCATTGTATTTGACGATATTTGGAGTATATTTGTTTTTGCTTTGCTGGGAAACAAACCGAAGATATTTTTCAAATTTCGCACCTGTAATATTTATTTGCGGAACTTTGGGTATTGATAAATTTATAGAGGTTTGTTTGAGAACTAAAGAAAAAATTAAATGTGGTTTAAAATAGGCTGATAAAGGAACTGTAACGATTTGTTACAGTTCTTTTTTATTGTAATCGATGCAAATAGTATGTATAATAAGAAATAATCCACAATATATAGTATAATGAAAAAAAGTTCAAAAAAAATGAAAAAAAGTGTTGACAAAAGGGGTAATAGAGTGTATAATAATCAAGTCGTCAGTTGA